>CAYRJN010000006.1:27013-41633 GCA_964424545.1 uncultured Calditrichaceae bacterium | reverse complement strand
TTGACGTAGTTCATATAGCCACGCCGCCGCATTGGCACGGATTGATTGCCATAGCCGCCGCCGAAGCGGGTAAAGATATTTGGTGCGAAAAACCGATGACGCGCACAATAGGCGAAGGGATTCGTTTGGTTGACGCAGTACAAAAAAACGGTAGAATTTTTCGTATCAATACATGGTTCCGCTTTCGTGGCCGTTTCTATGGATTCGGCACTAATGTTAAACCTATTAAAAAAGTGGTGGAAAGCGGCATTCTCGGTTGGCCGTTGAAGGCTACTATAAGCGCCACTACCGGATTTGAATGGAAATTTTACTGGTCGGGAAAAACCGATTTGCAGCCGGAATGGATACCGGAAGAGCTGGATTATAATTTCTGGTTGGGGCCCGCGCCTTATAAACCCTATAATCATCATCGAGTACATACCTCTTTCAGAGGGTACTGGGATTATGACGGCGGCGGAATCGGCGATATGGGGCAGCATTATTTAGATCCCGTTCAGTATCTTTTAAATAAAGATCATACCAGTCCGATTGAAATTGTCGTTGACGCGCCGCAAGCGCATCCCGATGCCGTCGGTTCATTCCGAACTATTCGTATGCGCTATGATGACGGTTGTGAAATTGTACTGGACGGCGCCAATGCTAATAAAGACGCCGCCTTTCTTGAAGGGCCCAAAGGCAAGCTCTATCCCGGTTTGAAATCGGATATTCCCGATTTGAAAAAGAAAATTTCCGCTATGCCCGATCCCGAACCCCAAATAACGGATTTTTATCAGGCGGTGCGCGAGAGGAAAAAATTCGCTTTGAACGAGCAAAACGCTTTCCGTTCGGCAACACTGGTTAATCTTGCAAAAATAGCGTTGCGTACGGGACGTAGATTAGAGTTCGATCCCGTCGCATTAAAGTTTATCAATGATGACGCTGCCAATCATTATATCGATCAATCCATGCGAGAGCCTTGGCATTTGTAAAAAAATCGCAGTAATTTACAAGTAAATTCTATTTTTGGAGAAATTCATGAAAATAAAATTATATCTTTTAATAGGTACGATCCTAACCGCGATGCTGTTAAGCTGCGCCGGTGGTAGGCAAAATCCTGCTAATTCAGGCGTAACTCTGCAAGAATTGCTTAAGGCATATCCCGCTGAAAATGAAGTGGAAGGCAGGTTGCTCGACCAAGCTTTACTTGGGTTCGGCGTAAACGGACTCGTCGAAGTGTCAAAAGGGTTGGATGCCGATGAATGGAGCGTTAAAAATCAAAGTAAATACGCTTTAAACGGCGCGGCCAACTATATCGGTAAATACGGCGATCGTCAAAACCGTCAAAATTTAATTCAGACGGTAATAATTTATTTAAACGACGAACATTCTGCGCTGAATAAACGTTTTATGATACGACAATTATTGCCCATTGCCGGCGACGATTTGGTGGCGAAGTTAAATCCATATCTTAAGAATCCCGAATTGTTCGATTCCGTTATAGAGGTCTACCGTCAGATTGACAATGATATGGCCGGCAAAACGCTTGCATCGTATCTGAATATGGAAAAGAACAGCGATAAAGAAAAAATCGCCTGTATAAAAACAATCGGTGAAATAAAATACAAACCGGCTGCAAGTAAAATTATCGCTTTTGCCGATGATAAAAACAAGTCGGTAAAAAATGCCGTTCTTTTTTCATTAGCCAATATGGGTTATCGTCCGGCAAAAAACCTATATCTGAAAGAGATAAAAAACAGTCAAACAAGCTTTGAAAAGAATATGGCGACGGCGCAATATTTAAGACTGGCCGAAAATTTGCCTTATAAAGAGGCTAAAGAAATCCTTGATGAAGTTGTTACCGATGATCAAGGAAATTTTGATGTTAATCATAAACTCGATGCGCTTACTATTATGGCTGAAAATGAAGGCGCCGGATTGAATGCGAAATTATTAAGTCTGTTTGACGGCGCTGATTTTGAATACGCGGAAGGGATTCTGAAAATTGCCGAGAAATTATCGGGAAAAGAGATAACAAGCGTCTGGATTCAAAAAGCCGGTGCTGTTTCCGATTCAAAGAAAGGCGAAATAATTGCTATGTTGGGACGCAGGGGAGATAAAGCTGCCGCTCCGTTGGCAGTTAATGGGTTGGATGATCATTCTCCCTCGGTTATTATGGCTTCAATAGCGGCCGTGTTTACTCTTGAAAAAGATAAATCTGTAGAAGCAATGAAAGATTTGTTGACAAAAACGGATGACAAGGCCGTAATCGCAAAATCTTTTACTTACTTAAATACTCTTCCTAATAATATAATATATCCTTTCTTGGAAGAAAATATGTCTTCTTTTACGCCGCGCGTTAAGTTGGCCGTTTTGGAAATGCTGGCAAAACGCGATGCCCGCAATATGCAGGATTTTATCATTAATCAATTAAAATCGTCCGATTCAAAAGTCCGTATCACGGCATTGAAAACGTTAAAAATGGTCGCGTCTCCCGATAAATTTGATTTGGTTCTTTCATATCTTGCCAAAGCTACTGATCCTAAAGAGGAGAGAGAAGCGCGCAGTTTATCGGTTGCCATCGGCAAACATTTAGATAAGGATGAAGCGATCGCTAAAGTAATAGGCGTATTAGGAAAAGATAAATCTGTAGAAAACAGCAAGACGCTTTTTTATATCCTGCGCAATTTGGGCGGCCAAAAGGCATTGGAGTATATTTTATCCGAAATGCATAACAAAAATGCCGAAATTAAAGACTTTGCTCGCCGTGCTTTATATAATTGGCCGGACAGCCGTGCAATAGATCCTTTAATGAAAATCGTAAAGCGCAATAAAAATAAACAAACACGTGTTTTGGCAATGCGCGGCGTATTAAGGCTGTTGAGGGATAATAATCTCGGCGATTTGGTAGAATTGAATTATTATAATGATTTATTAAATTCGACCAAAGACATAGAATTAAAAAAACAGATTATATCCGATATGGCTAATCTGAAAACGTACAACTCTTTAAATTACGTGGCTTCCAAAGTATATGACAAAGATCTTGGTATTACGGCATCGTCTACGGCTATGAGAATCGCCGCCGCTGAAGTGGATAAAACAAGCCTGAAAGGTGAAGATATTGCTTTTGCCATAATCGAAGCCAATGCGGATAAGGCGTTAAAAAAGGACTTGCATCAATATCGAAAGGAAAACGCAGGTTTGCGCGAACCGCCGGAAGGTTTCACTTATCTTTTTAACGGAAAGGATTTAAAAGGTTGGAAAGGTCTTGTGGCGAATCCTCCGAAGCGGGCTTCAATGTCGCCTGAAGAGTTAAAAAAAGCGCAGCAAGAAGCCGATAAATTGATGCGCAAACATTGGAAAGTGGTGGACGGTATTCTTTATTTTGACGGTGCGGGAAGCCATTTATGTACGGTTAAAGATTATCGCGATTTTGAAATGTATGTGGACTGGAAAATAGAAAAGCATGGGGACAGCGGAATCTATTTACGCGGCGCTCCGCAGGTGCAGATTTGGGACCCCGCGGATGGCGAAATGCAATCCGTCGGTTCGGGCGGTTTATTTAACAATAAAATTCATGCGGATAAACCGTTGGTAAAAGCCGATAAACCCGTAGGCGAGTGGAATACTTTTCATATCATTATGAAAGGGGAACGGGTAACCGTTTATTTGAACGACCGGCTTGTTGTGGATAACGTGATCATGGAGAATTATTGGGAACGCGACAAACCTATTTATCCTATCGGTCAAATCGAATTACAATCTCATCATACGCCTCTCTATTTTAGAAATATCTTTATTAAAGAGCTTAATCCGCCGGCTGAACCGCTGTTTAACGGTAGATTGTTTAACGGCAAAAATTTGGACGGCTGGGAAATTGTCGGCAATGGTAAATGGAATGTTAAAGACGGCATTTTATATACGGACGGCGGCGGTGGCGGCTGGATATCTACAAGCAGGCAATTTTCAGACTTTAAATTAGAACTAGAATTCCGCGTTCCGGAGAACGGCAACAGCGGCGTCTTTTTGCGTACGCCGAGAAAAGGGAATCCGGCTTATGTGGGTATGGAAATTCAGGTACTTGACGATTACGGAAGCAAATACACCAAATTACATTCGTGGCAATATACAGGTAGCGTTTATAATGTGCAGGCCCCTTCCAAACGCGCCACCAAACATGCCGGCGAATGGCAAAAAATGGAAATTACCTGCAAGGGGCCGCATGTAAAAGTTTTGGTTAACGGCGTGGAAGTGAATAATGCCAATTTAATTAATCACATGGACAAGGTGAAGAAACATCCCGGAATCAAACGTAGAAAAGGGTATATCGGACTGCAAAATCACAGTACAAAAATAGAATATCGCAATATTTATTTGAAAGAATTGTAAGGGGAAAATATAATCCCGAATTAAGATCGCGGTAGCGACGCTCTTATGTTAAAATTTTTGTACTCTTAATCGTTTAGTTTGTATAATGTTGCATGATGCAAAAGTAACAAGTAATAATCTGTTTGTATTTATTGGGGTTTATGAAACACGATAATATTTTTGAGTTTTGATAAATTAAATGAATCGAATAAAAAGGATGTCTTATGAACAAACAAAAAATTGAAAAAAACAAGGCGGACAATTCAATAAATCGCCGGAGTTTCATGAAAAAAACCGGCATAGTCGGAGCCGGGATGATGTTTGCTCCTATGATTATGACCAAAGCGCGAGCCAACGACAGCAACGATATTAATGTCGCATTGCTGGGAACGGGCGCCGAAGGACAAGTTTTGATGAACGCCATGCTAAAAATCCCCAACTTGCGTTTTAAAGCGGTTTGCGATATCTGGACTGATTTTAATCAGAAAAGGGCCTATCGTATTCTTAAAAAGTACGGTCATCAATTAAATCGCTATACGGATTATCAAGAAATGCTGGCCAAAGAGAAAGAATTGGATGCTGTGATAATAGCCACACCCGATTTTTGGCATGCAACCCATGCGGAAGCCTGTCTTGACGCTGGATTGAATGTGTATTGTGAAAAGGAGATGTCTAATACGCTCGAAGGCGCCAAGCGTATAGTGCGCGCCGCCAAACGTTCCGGAAAGATCGTTCAAATCGGTCATCAGAGGAGAAGCAACCCGCGTTATCGCTACAGTTTTGATACGCTATTGTCGCAAGCTCATCTATTAGGTAGAATCACTACGATTAACGCCCAATGGAACCGTGGCGTTCAACCCGATATCGGCTGGCCGAAAAAATATACTATTCCACAACATATACTGCATAAATACGGATTTAAGGATATGCATCAGTTTCGTAACTGGCGTTGGTACAAAGGACTCGGAGGCGGACCCATAGTCGACTTAGGTTCGCACCAGATCGATATATTCAGTTGGTTTCTCGAATCCAATCCTGTTTCGGTAATGGCCAGCGGCGGAACGGATTATTATCACAAAAAGACCCATGAATGGTATGATACGGTACAAACCTTGTTTGTGTATGAAACGGAGAAATACGGAAAAGTCAGAGCCTTTTATCAAACCATAACCACCAACAGCTACGAAGGCTATTTTGAAGCTTTTATGGGCGATCAAGGGACGCTGCAAATTTCGGAATCTGCCGCGCGTCTCGGCGTTTTCAGAGAGCAGTCCGCGCCCGATTGGCAAAAATGGGTCGAAGAAGGTGTGTTGGATGCACCTAAAGAAGAGGCAAAACCCAAGCCCGGCGTAGTGTTGGACGTTCGGGAAACGCTGGCTCCACCGAAATTTGAGATTCCCGTTGTTTTTAATGATCCTTATCATAAACCGCATCTTGAAAACTTTTTCGATTCCATTCGCGGCAAAGCGACGCCTAATTGTCCTGTCGAAGTCGGTTATGAGACGGCCGTAGCGGTTTTAAAAGTTAATAAGGCGGTGCAGACGGGTAAGAAAATCAGTTATAGTCCGAAGGAATTTAAAATTTGACAAATTCAGGGAAATATTATGCAAAATAAAATATTAATTTTAATCGTACTATCTTTGGGCCTTATTTTGACGTGTTATGCGGATACAGTCCCCTTGATCGGAGATGAAAGCGACGGAAGTCGGTCCAATGCGGTGCATTTGATTCAGGCAATCGACGAAGACAGCGCGACGATTCGGCTTTCCGACCAACCGCATTTGCCCTTTTCCACGGCCAATACATGCGGGAAATGTCATGATTATAGTAAAATCAGCCACGGTTGGCATTTTAATGCCGGTCTCAAAGGCGTAGACGACGGTCGACCAGGGCATCCTTGGCTTTTTGTGGATAAAAAAACGGGAACGCAAATCCCACTATCCTTGCGTCATTGGGAAGGCGTATACAAACCGGCCGATATCGGTTTAAGCGCTATGGAATTTGTGCAGTTATTCGGCCGACAGATGCCCGGCGGAGGAATCGGTGAGAATGATTCATTACGCGCGGGCGACGATTTAATGCGTTGGGAAGTTACCGGCAATCTTGATGTAAACTGTCTTAGCTGCCATAACGCCGCGCATCAACAAGATCAGGCCGAATGGGCGGATCAAGTTAAAAAAATGAATTTTCGCTGGGCGTCAACGGCGGCAAGCGGCTTGGCCAAAGTGTTGGGTTCGGCAAAAGATTTGCCTGTAAACTATGATATCTATTGGGGCGAAGCTCCGGACGCTGAACAAATGTCTCCGCATGTTTATTACAATGCGCATAATTTTAATAAAAAAAGCGAGGTGTTTTTTGATATCACCGCCAAATCGCCCAATGAGCGTTGTTACGCCTGCCATTCGACCATCGAAGCGGGAACGCAAAAATGGCGGCACGACGGCGACGTGCATATTCAAGCGGGAATGTTGTGCGTTGATTGCCATAAAAATGGTTTGGATCACGCCATATCCCGCGGTTATGAAAGTGATATCCATGCGGGTACGGAAACGTGTGAAAGCTGTCATCTCGGCGGCGGCGATCATAAAGCGCCCAAACCGGCGCACGAGGGTTTTCCGTTGAGCCATTTCGAAGAGCTTAGTTGCACGGCCTGCCATTCGGGGATTCTTCCGCAGGAAGAGAGCGGTATGGTAAAAACATCCATGGGGCACGGGCTTGGCGTACACGGAAGTAATAAGTCGGCCGCGGTCTTACCGCATATTATCTCGCCCGTATTTGTTGAAGATGAAGATAATGAGAAAATTACGCCCCATAATCTGATTTGGCCTTCATTTTGGGCTGAGATGAAAGGCGACAGCATAAAACCGTTAAATGTGATAAAGTATTCCGGAACTATTTCCGCTTTTATAGAAAATACCGATAGTATGAATACAGGAAACTGGCTTACATTTAATGAAAATACGGTTAAATTAATTCTTGATTCATTAAAATCCGCAAAAGAGTCGGCTGTCGCTAATCCGGTATATATCAGCGGCGGGAAATTATATAAAATAAGCGACGGCAAATTGATTAGCGCTGAACATGTAGCGGCTAAACCCTATATGTGGGCGGTGGCGCATGATGTACGTCCGGCCAAGCAAGCCCTCGGCGCTGGCGGTTGTTCCGATTGTCATTCTCTCAGTTCTCCCTTCTTTTTTGGAAAAATACTTATTGATACGCCTGTTGATTCCCTTAAAGAAAATACGGTGCGGATGGCTTCCTTTGAAGATTCCAATGTGGTAACGGAGTGGCTATTTTCATTCTCTTTCTTCTTCCGTCCCTGGCTGAAGTTGATAATTTTGATTGGCGTTCTCGTGATATTTGCAATAGTTGTTATTTATGCATTCAGAGGACTTGGTAAGTTGACTGTCTTTTTATCGCAAAAAGATTAAGGGAAAGGAGAAAATGAATGTATAGAATAATTTTAATTGCCGCGTTTATTATAATTTTTTATTTGATTATTCAAGGTTTAAAAAAGAACGGTTTGCGCATCGGTGATCTTTTTGATTTTTTCGGTAAAGGCTTTAACAATTCCTTATTATTAATAAAAGGGAAAAAAGGAGATAAGTCCGGCGTGTCCGCCGTGAGAAACTTATTAATAAATATTACTTGGGTGTTGTTTTTACTGATGGCTTTAAGCGCTATGGTGCCGGTGATGATCAGCGGGGAGCGCCTTGAAGACATCTTTTTGGTAATCCATGTAATCGTCGCGCCCTTTTTTGTAATCTCCTTGATGATTACCGTATTGTTAACGATTGAACGAAATACGTTTAATACGGATGATTGGAACGTTATCAAAGGCTTGTTTTCGGGCGATAAGGAACGCAAAATAAAAGGAACGTCCACCTGGATTAAGATTTTAACATGGATTTTTGTAATCGCTTCCATTCCGGCCGCTTCTTCCATTTTACTGAGTATGTATCCAGTTTTCAGCTCGGAAGGTCAAGCTGCGATGCTGCTTGTGCATCAATACAGTGTGTTAACGTTGCTTTTTAGCGGCGCGGGTTTGTTTTATTTCTATTTTTTGGAAAGTAAGGCTAATTAAAGTTTTTGTTATATTTTTAAAAATTTTATAAAAATTTCGGTAAGAATTATGAAAAAAAGAGTGTCAAGAAGATCGTTTTTAAAAACGGGAGCCCTCGGTTTAAGCGTCGCGGTTTTTCCTATGATCGTGCCGAGCGGTGTTTTCGGTAAAAACAGCCCGTCCAATCGCATTACTATGGGCTTTATCGGTGTTGGACGCATGGGCAGAGGAGACCTGCGGGAACTTCTTGGTTTTGACGAGGTTCAAGTTGTGGCGGTCTGTGATGCGGATAGCCGTCGTATGCATGACGCCAAAGCGATGGTTGACGGCCATTACGGCGACAAAAGCTGCGCAGTGTACGGCGATTATCGGGAATTGTTGGCACGTAAGGATATAGACGCTGTTGCGGTTGTAACGCCCGATCATTGGCACGGGTTGATTGCTATGGATGCCGTCGTTGCAGGTAAAGATATATTTTTGCAAAAACCTATGACGCGCACCATCAAAGAGGGACGTGTTTTAACGGATTTGGTAAAACGGTACGGCGCGGTGTTGCAGGTTGGCAGCCAGCAGCGATCGGAGGATAATTTTCGTTTTGCCTGCGAGCTGGTGCGTAACGAAAAAATTGGCAAATTGCATACGGTGCGAGTCGGCCTGCCTATCGATCCGGCTGGGAAAATAGAGAAACCACAGGCGGTACCCAAGAACCTGAATTATGATTTATGGGTCGGCCCGGCAATTTATAAACCGTATATGGAAAAGCGTGTGCATCCGCAAAGTAACTACAGCCGACCGGGTTGGATGCGCGTAACCGATTTTACCGCGGGAATGATTACCAACTGGGGCGCTCATCATCTCGATATTGCCCGCTGGGGCATGGGGCGAACGCCGGAACTGAGCGGGCCGATTGAAATCGAAGGAACGGCGCAATATCCGAGAGACGGCGTATGGGATGTGCCTGGTAAATTTCATATTGAATACCAATATGCCAACGGCGTCAAAATGTATGTAACCGATCAGGGTGAAAATCGTCAAGGCATAAAATTTGAGGGAACGGACGGCTGGGTTTTTGTGAAACGAAATTATATTCAAACCTATCCGGAATCTTTGATGAATACCGTTTTTTCTCCGACGGATATCAGACTATATAAAAATAATAACCATAAGGCTAATTTTTTAAATTGTATAAAAACTCGTTCGGAACCGATCGCGCCTGTGGAAAACGGACATTATTCCAATATTACCTGTCTGATTGGCGAAATTGCCATGCGTACCGGCGCTAAGCTGCGCTGGGATTTTAAAAAGGAACGCTTTATTGACAGCGATGAAGCTAGTCGTATGGTTACCCGTTCTTATCGTCAACCGTGGACAATTTGATTTTTATCGATAATATTCGTAAATATCCAATCATAATTAACAAATCAATAAATAATTCAGGAGGAAAGAATAAATGAAATCAGTCAAATTGTTTTTAATGTTTCTCATGTTGCTTTCCCTTGCTTTTGCTCAAGGGAAAAAGGAGAAATTGGTACCTATTAAAATTGAATTACCCAAACCGATGTTCGTAGGAACGCCGCAAAATTTACAGGTTCCTAATCTTGAAAAACCGCTCGGTAAACCACGCCCTCCGTTTTTGGCACCGGAAGGCACCAAGAATGTTGCTCTCGGTAAAAAAGTGACGGCAACCGATGAAGAACCGATCATAGGCGATTTGGAAATGATAACCGACGGCGATAAAGATGCGGGAGACGGAAGTTATGTTGAGTTAGGTCCTTTTACTCAATATGTCACTATCGATCTTGGCGCCGAATATAATATTTATGCTATCGTTGTTTGGCATTTTCATAAGCAGCCGCGCGTCTATTTTGATGTAATCGTTAAAACGGCGGACGACGCAGACTTTATAAAAAACGTTCATACGCTTTATAATAACGATATTGACAATTCTTCGGGACAAGGCGTGGGCAAAGATAAACATTATGTCGAAACATCCGAAGGCCGTTTGATTGACGCTAAAGGCGTAAAAGGACGCTATGTACGCCTTTACAGCCGCGGAAATACGAATAACGATTTGAACCATTATGTCGAGGTGGAAGTTTACGGCAAACCGGCCAAATGACCCGAAGATATCTAAATTATGTGATATTATTTGTTGTTTTTGTTGTTGCAGTTATTATTCGAGTTCCCCGTTTGGCGCATCGTCCCATGCACGGAGATGAAGCGGTTAACGCGTATAAAGTCGGCCAATTACTGGAAACGGGAACTTACCGTTATGACCCAAAAGAATTTCACGGTCCGTCATTATATTATTTTAGTTTAATTCCGGCCTATATCGGCTCGGTTGAGAGTTTCAGCGCTCTGACTGAGCCGATTTTGCGTATACTCCCCGTTGTTTTTAGCCTGTTTCTCATATTGCTTTTAATGTTTTTTAATTCCCGTTCAGAATTCCGATCCCGCTTGCTTGTCGTATTTTTATTGACGATTTCACCTGTAATGGTATTTTACAGCCGCTACTATATTCACGAAATGATTTTTGTTTTTTTTACTTATGCTTTCTTGTTTACACTTTACCGTTTTATGGAAAAACCACAAACAAAAATGGCTATTATAAATGGTTTGGCCCTTGGAGGGATGATAATCACCAAAGAAACCTGGATTGTTCCTACTTTTGCAGCCTTTTTTGCCGCCGCTGTATTGATTTTATTAAAACAGAGTAAAGTTAAGATAAGCAGGAATCATCTCTTTTATTGGGCGGGCGCCGTGATTACGCTCTATGTTCTTTTTTATTCCTCTTTTTTTAGCAATGTTCAGGGACTGAGTGACGGCATTAAAACTTATGCCGTATATTTCTTACGAGGAACAGGGATGTCAATTCATGCCAAGCCATGGTATTATTATTTCTCTTTATTATGGCTATCGGACGGCCGTTGGTCTGAAGCCGGTATTCTTCTGTTTGCCTTAATCGGGATAATTAGCATTATTTTTAAAAAAGATAATATTTTTTATATATTTATCGCTGTTTTTACCCTAATTACGGCCGTTATTATCTCTCTTATCCCTTATAAAACGCCTTGGAACCTGCTGCTTTTTTGGCCGGGCGCCATTTTACTTGCCGCAGCGGGAATAGGATATTTCTATGATTTGCTTACGGGTACATTGTTTAAAGCGGCTTTTAGCGTGATGTTCTCCCTTATTCTGCTACATTTGATATGGCAGATGTACGAGCTTAATTACAGATACGATTCATCTCCTACGAATCCTTATGTTTATGCGCATCCCACACGTGACGTGTTTAAAATTGAACGGAAAATAGAAAAACTAACTAAAATTTCTCCCGATGGATATGCTATGCTGATTCAGGTCATCATTCCGCATCGCGATTACTGGCCGCTGCCTTGGTATTTGCGGAAGTTTAAGCGTATCGGTTATTGGTCAAATATGCCGCAAAGTAAAGAAGCCGCCGATATTTATATAACCAATCCGACGCTAGAGGGCGAGCTGGGCGATTATTTATATTCGACCATACCTTTCGGACAAAGAACTTTATATTTGCCGCTTTTTGAAAAACCCGTTTATTTGCGTCCCGCCGTTGAACTGCGCTTGTTTGTAAAAAAAAGTTTATGGGAATTACTTAATGATTGAAAATATCGAGAAGGAACCAACGCCTCCGATTTTAAAGGATAATTTGTTAAACGACGCTCGCTTGCATCATTTTTCCCATTTTGCCATGGCTACGATTTATGAACTCTATATTTATCATTCCGACGGCTTGTACGCAAAACGCGCTTCCGTTGAAATTTTTATGGAGATTGACCGTCTTGAAAGATTATTAAGCCGTTTTATAGAAAACAGCGAAATATCAAAAATAAACAGTTTGAATGCTTTTGAGTCAACGGTCGTCGATCCCGATACATTTACTTGTTTAAAAGATTGTGCGCGTTTGTATCAAGATACCAAAGGTGCGTTTGACGTAAGCGCCGGCGCTTTGATAAATTTATGGAAAGAGAAGAGTCATAATAAACAAATAAACCGTAGTTATATAAAATTTTTAATGGAAAATAGTGGCATGCCATGGTTACAGCTTAATGAAGATACTTTTGAAATAAGTGTTTTTAATAATAATATCCAGTTGGATTTAGGAGGATACGCTAAAGGATATGCCTTGGATAAGGCCGCTTCAATTTTGGAAGAATGGGAAATAGATCAATATTTGATGCATGGCGGAGGCAGTTCCGTTCGCGTCGGTGCGTCGCCGACTGATAAAGCAGGTTGGCAGATTAATATTTTGCATGGCCGTGAAATGATAACCGTAAAAAGTATTTCAATCGGTTCTTCTGGACTGGAAAAAAGAAAGCATATTATTAATCCTTTCACGGGCAGGCCTATAACCAAGCGTGCGGCCAGCTGGGTATTTAGTCCTTTGGCGGCCAATGCGGACGCTCTATCCACCGCTTTTATGTTAATGCCGAAAAAAGAGATAGAAAAATATTGTAAAAATAATCCCGACGTATCCGCTGTCATACAGCTGAATGGAAACAAAACGTGGCGTTTTAATCATACCTCGTTCCGAACGACGTAGATGGTAATAATGCGGTTAATGTTTTATTGATAAAATGGCTTTCTCTATTTGCAAATACATATCTTTGTTACCACCGGCCATGTTGTAGGTGATTGTCCCGTCTTTGGAAAGCACGATATTGCGCGGAAACATGTCTATAAATAATTCGGTAATTTTTTTATTGCCAAAATAGTGCGCATATTTAAAGGGATGTTTTTCGAGAAATGTTTGCAGATTTTCTTTATCTTTTACGATGGAGATAAATGCTATATCGGGATATTTATCAACCAATTTATTAAAACCGGGGATTTCCTGAACGCAAGGAAGGCAGGATGTCGACCACCAATTGATAACGGTTATTTTACCTCTGAAAGCATAAAGCGATGTCCTGTTGTCCTTGTTGATTAATGGAATATCCGGCAGTTTTTTACCTATTTTTAAAGGATATTCTTTTATGATTTTTGGAATAATCGAATTTTTCCACGCATATCGAAGGATAAGCCGCTCATTATCCAAAAGCAATAACAAAGGCGTTAAGGTATCTTCCTCCTTGGTTTGTAATTCATACTTTACCGAATATTCATTTAAATCATTTTTTTTAAAAGAGACATATCTATAACTGAAGCCACTTTTTTGATTTTTATATTTAAAAAATATCCAGTAATTCTCAATATTTTGTTTTTCCATTCCTCGATGAACCAAATACAAATATTCAAAAATAGGCTCACCGTTGATTTCAAAAAAGTGCGATGCGTTAAATTTTTTTTTAATGCGTTCGGGTAATTTGTCAGGCTCTCCCTGTTTAGCAACAATTTTATTGTATTGTTGCGCAGATAAATTATGCCCAAATCCTATTAGGATTATAATTATAAGAGTAAAAAGTCTGTAAAAATGATTTTTGTTTTTACTACTGTAATTACATAGAACGCGCATCACTTATCCTTTTTTTTTGCTTTGAATATCGCTACTGTTAATTATTCGTTGGATTATGTCGAATTTTGATAAAGTAATTTCAAAGTTCTGTTGTTATTGCGTTTTTCTTGCAGATTGATAAAGGCAATGAATAAAGATCAAAAATCGCTAGTCGTAAATAAGAGTTTATTCTATTTGTGGATTATAGAGAATAAACACATGCGTTTGAATTGAGCGTTATTTTTTTTATCTTTTTCTATAAAGCATTAATTAATCCTACTTTATAATTTAAACGTTTTAACGCTTATTTGCAATGAGAGAATAGAATATTTTTCATAATAAAAGCGATAAAGTGTAAAAGTTGGTTTCTTAATAATAAATGGTAAATATCCGGCAAAAATTTTATGCGTTTATGGCCATGCGCAAAACCCTCTTTTTGTTTGATTCTTTGAATAAGTTGAAAAGAATATAACACGGAAAATTGATTAATGAAAAGAAGAGTGTCCGTCATTATGCACCAAAGTTTAAGATTGGCGTAATAATTGCAATACTATCCGGATTGGTAATTATATGTCGAAATTGGCATAATTACGGTTGATTTGTGTTAAAATGGCAGAAAATGAATTAGGAGATATAAAGGTGACAGATTTTCAGGATGAAATAGAAATACCGGATAGAATAGAGATTCCCAATGAAATATTGCCGATTATGCCGTTAAGAAATACGGTGGTATTTCCGCA
>CAYRJN010000006.1:0-27003 GCA_964424545.1 uncultured Calditrichaceae bacterium | reverse complement strand
TGTTCCGTTGTCTGTGGGCAGAGAAAAATCCTTAAAATTGCTACACGGCTTGCAAGAAGGCGCCAAAATTATCGGATTAATCGCACAACGCGACGGTCGCATTGAGGAGCCGAAAATGGAAGATTTGTATCCCGTAGGAACAGCGGCGATGATCTTAAAGAATTTTAAAATGCCGGATGGCAGCGAACAGGTAATCGTACAAGGGATGTATCGTTTTAAGGTTGTAAAATATACAAAAACCGAGCCCTATTTTGAGGCGGAAACGGAAATTGTAAACGATATTTACGAGCCGTCGATGGAAGTTGATGCTTTGGAGATAAATATCCGTAACGTATTTCAGAAAATTGTGGATTTAACGCCCTATTTAAGCAATGAACATCGCGTTATGATTCTAAATACGGAGGATCCGTCGAAGTTAGCCGATTTGATTGCCTCACAGGTTAATTTTAATGTGCAAGAGAAACAGCAAACATTAGAAACGGCCGACGTGAAAAAACGCCTTGAAAAGATTAACTATTTGTTAAACAAAGAGTTGCAAATATTAGAGCTCGGTTCAAAAATTCAAAACGAAGTGCAAGGCGAATTGAATAAAACCCAACGTCAATTTTATTTACGGGAGCAGTTAAAAGCCATTAAAAAAGAACTTGGAGAATATGAGGGCGAAAGCAGCGAAATAGATGACCTGAAGGAGAAAGTAAAAAAAATAAAACTCCCGGTGGAGGTGAAAGAGACGCTTAATAAAGAATTGAACCGTCTTTCGCGCATGTCGCCAATGGCTGCCGAATATACCGTCGCTCGTACTTATGTGGATTGGCTAATAGAGCTGCCGTGGAAGCGGCAGACAAAAGACAGGCTTGATATAAAGGTGGCGGCGCAAATACTTGACGAAGATCATTATGGACTGCAAAAAGTAAAAAAAAGAATATTGGAATATCTTGCCGTTCGACAGTTAAAGTCCGATATGAAAGGGCCGATTCTTTGTTTTGTCGGTCCGCCGGGAGTCGGTAAAACCAGCCTCGGCCGTTCTATTGCCCGCGCTTTAAACCGTAAGTTTGCGCGTATGTCGCTGGGCGGGGTGCGCGACGAAGCTGAGATTCGCGGGCACCGGCGTACCTATGTGGGCGCTTTACCGGGACGTATTATTCAGGAAATTAAAAAACTTAGTTCTAAAAATCCGGTTATTATGCTGGATGAATTGGATAAGCTTGGCAGCGATTTTCGGGGAGATCCTTCATCCGCGTTGTTAGAAGTACTCGATCCGGAGCAAAATCATACGTTTACCGACCATTATTTGGAAATTCCTTTTGATTTATCGAAGGTAATGTTCATTGCCACGGCAAATATGATCGATACTATTCCGCCTGCGCTGCTCGATCGTATGGAAATTATAGAAATTAACGGTTATACTGAAGAAGAGAAAATACGAATCGCCGAAAAATATCTTATTCCAAGACAGATTAACAATCATGGTTTAAGCGGTGAAATGATAAAATTTACACCCAGCGCCGTGCGGCAGATTATAGAAAAGTATACGCGCGAAGCGGGCGTGCGTAATCTTGAACGGGAAATCGCTTCGGTGATACGCGGTGTGGCACGGGAAATTGTGGAGAAAAAAGCGAAGAAACGACACATTACCGCTAATAGCGTTGAAAAATACCTTGGTATTGCGCGCTTTTATGCCGATGCCGCCGAGCGTGTAGCGCGTCCTGGCGTTGCTACGGGATTAGCCTGGACGCCGGCAGGCGGCGATATTCTTTTTATCGAGAGTACAAAAATGCCTGGGAAAGGCGCCTTGTCTTTAACGGGAAAACTCGGGGATGTTATGAAAGAATCGGCCACGGCCGCTTTAAGTTATTTGCGTTCCAACGCTAAAAAATTCGGCGTGGACGAAAAGTTTTACGAAAAATACGATACGCATATCCATGTTCCCGCCGGCGCTGTTCCTAAAGACGGACCAAGCGCCGGCATCACTATTTTCTCCGCTTTGTATTCTCTCTATTCGGAAAGGCGCTTAAAAAGAAATTTAGCGATGACGGGGGAGATAACCCTGCGGGGAATGGTATTGCCTGTAGGCGGTATAAAAGAAAAGGTTCTGGCCGCAAAACGAGCGGGGATTAAAGAAGTGATTTTGCCGACCAAAAATAAAAAAGATATAGAGGAGATTCCTACGCGTAATATCAAAAATATGAAATTTTATTTTGTAAACGAAGTGTCGGAATTACTCGATTTGGCATTTGAGAAAAAGGAAAAGAAAAAAAATGAACATAAATCTAAAAAAAGCGCGTAATTTAATAGAGAAAAAAGAGTACGGCCAAGCGCAATCATTTTATCAAACGGCGCTGAACGAAGCTAAGGACAATCGTGAGAAAGCGATCATTTGGGCCGAACTGAGCTGGAACTTTTATTATTTGAAAAAATATGACAGTGTCTTACAGGCTATTGAAAACGTTTATGAATTGGATTCCGGATATCAGGCGCGCGAAGATTTATATCGTATTGCCGGCTTCTCCTGTCTTGCTTTGGGTAAAACGGAAGAGGCTATTGATAATTTGGTCAAATCCATAGAGATTGACAATCATTCGGATAAACAGAAAACGGTTATATACGAGTTGGGCAAGATTTATTTTGCACAGGGTAAACACGATATGGCGGAAAAGTTGTTTGCGGAAATCGATTACTTTTACGAGCAAAACAATAAGGATTATTGGCAGTCCATACTGTTTTATAGGGCATTTATACAGTATTACAAAAGAAATCTCGGCTTGAGCAAATCCCTTTTTGAAAAGTTGCATCAAAACGCTGAAGACGACGTACGCAAAGCGTCGGCTCTTTTCGGTTATGCCTTTATCTCTTTTGATGAAAAGGATTATTTGAAAACCATAAATTTATGTGAATCAATACTATCGTTGGATAAAAATTTTTTTGATATGGAAACAGTAGGTTTCTTAACCGCCTCATCTTTTTATCATCTTGGCCGATATGATATTTTTGATCAATATTATCATCAGTTGATTAAAAAATATCCGCAAGGGCGCTACGCACGGGAACTTAAAAAATTGAAAGAGAATAGAGAAAGCATAGGCGGTGTGGGATTAAATAAAGAAAACGCCGAATAATTCCTTTCAGAATGAATTCATTTTCATATCATAAACTAATTCGATTATACGCAAATAGTCCCGGTCGATATTTTAATTATGAATATTTGTCTAAACTTTGTATAATTCCCACGGACAAAAATTCTGTAGTAAATCGATAGTGGCGTTAGAAGCGGAAACAGATGGATAACTCTTTAAAGCAAACGATATATTCGTTAAATATATTTAATAAATTAAAAGCAGAAATTAATAAGCGAAAGCATATTCACCTTTCGGCGGTAAGCGGCTCGCTGCGTTCTTTTATTGCCGCCTTTTTATATGAAGAATTAAAAACGCCCCTTTTAATAATTGCTTCAGACTTGGATGCCGCACAGGTAATCAAAGACGATCTGGAAATTATTTTACAGTCGCATAAAATCGGTTTTTTACCCGCTTTGGATAGCGACAATATAGCCCGCCGTGTTTCCGATCCCGTATTAATGAGTCTGCGCATGGAAGCCGTTCAAACCCTTTTAGCCGATGATTGCTGGATTATTGTAGCAACGAGTAAAGGTTTAATCGAATCCTTCCCCATACCGGAAGATTTTGTAGATAGGCAATTATATTTAAAAAAAGGTATGCGCGTTAATTATGAAATATTACTGCAGCAGATACAAAATGTGGGGTTAAGCAGGGAAGGTTTAGTGGAAAACGTTGGCGATTTTAGCGTACGCGGCGGGATTATTGATCTGTATTCATGGAGTTACGATGATCCCATTCGTATTGAATTGTTCGGCAATGAAATCGAATCCATCCGCCGCTTTGATGTGATTACGCAGCGCTCAATGGAAATGTTGGATGAAATTACGATTCTTCCTAAACTCGGAGCAGCACATAGCAAGGCTTTAATAAACGATCTTATTCCAGAATCAGCGGTAATTTTTTGCGACGATACGGACGTGTTTTTAAATAACATTGAACAGAACCAACAAGCGTCTGATAACGACAATGAAGAAGATATCAAGTCGGAAAACGCTTTATCTCAAAAAACGGCCGAGAAATTGTTGGCCGAACATTGTTTGATAGAAACTAATCTTATTGCTCCTAAAAATATAGCCGATATAAATTTTAACAGTCAGCCGCATCCCAATTTTAACGGTAGCATAAAACTTTTTTTGAAATATTTGACTAATACCGTCGCACAAAACCCCAAGATAAAATTTTTTATACAGGCCGTAAATCAGACGCAGGCTGAACGTATTAAAGATATCATCGATGAAGAAGATATCCTTATCCGGGCTGAATATATTGATAAATCGCTGCATAATGGATTTATTTTGCCTGAACAGCAGTTGCAAATTCTCACCGATCATGAAATCTTCAATAAATTAAAAAGACATAAAACGTATCGTCATTTTAAAAGCGGCGATTATATGCGCCGTTTGAGCACGCTTAGCTTTAATGATTATGTGGTTCATGAGGATTACGGAATCGGGCGGTATCTCGGACTGGATATCATACGCTTTGGCGAAACGGAGAAAGAGTGCATCAAAATCGGTTATCGAGACGGCGATTATCTGTTCGTAGCTGTCGATCGTTTGAATCTGATACAAAAATACAGCTCGGAAGAGGGTTTAACGCCAAAATTAACCAAATTGGGTTCCAGCGAGTGGGAACGTACCAAAAAGAAAACCAAAGAATCCATTAAAAAAGTCGCCAGAGAATTAATTGAAATTTATGCCAAACGCAAAGCCAAACCGGGATTTAAATTTTCAAAAGACAGTCATTGGCAAAAAGAAGTGGAAGCGCTTTTTCCTTACGAAGAGACGCCGGACCAGTTGCGCGCCATAGAAGAAGTAAAAATGAGTATGGAAGATACCCAACCAATGGATCGTCTTTTATGCGGCGATGTCGGCTTCGGTAAAACGGAAGTTGCGCTGCGCGCCGCTTTTAAGGCGATAATGGATGGCAAGCAAGTGGCGATTTTAACGCCTACCACGATTCTTGCTTTTCAGCATTTTGAAAATTTTAAAATGCGCTTAAAAGAGTTTCCCGTTAATATCGAGATGCTTAATCGATTTCGCACGACCAAGCAACAGCGAGAGATTTTAGAGGGTTTGGCCAAAGGAGAAATCGATTTGGTAATCGGAACGCATCGTTTGCTCTCCGATGACGTCATATTTAAAGATTTAGGTCTTTTGATTATTGACGAAGAGCAGCGTTTTGGCGTTAAACATAAAGAAAAATTAAAGAAATACAGAGCAACCGTCGATATTTTATCCATGACCGCAACGCCTATTCCGCGCACTTTACACATGGCTTTGATGGGCGCGCGCGATCTATCCAATATCGAAACGCCGCCGCGCAACAGACTGCCGGTGCATACGGAAATAATACATTGGAATGACGATGTTATTTATCGCATTGTGAATCGGGAATTGGAGCGCAAAGGGCAGATATATTTTGTGCATAATCGTGTAGAAACAATCGAAAGTATGAAAGCGCGGCTCGAAAAGCTGATTCCTCATGCGCGTATTGCCATCGGACATGGGCAAATGAATGAAAAAAAACTGGAAAAAGTGATGCTCGATTTCATGCATTGTAAGTATGATGTGTTGCTTTCCAGCATGATAATCGAAAACGGCCTTGATATTCCTAATGTTAATACAATTATTATCAATCATGCCGAGCGTTTCGGATTGTCTCAATTGTATCAGTTGCGCGGTAGAGTGGGAAGATCGACCGAGCAGGCTTATGCGTATCTGTTGGTGCCCACGATGAATCGTTTAAGCGAAACGGCAAGAAAACGGTTGCGTACGATACAGGATTTTACCGATCTCGGTTCCGGATTTAAAGTGGCTTTACGCGATCTCGAAATCCGCGGCGCCGGAAATCTTTTAGGCAAAGAGCAAAGCGGCTTTGTGCAAACCGTCGGATTTGATATGTATTGTAAAATACTGGATGAGGCCGTTGCCGAAATTGGCAGTGGGGAACATGTTGAAATCGCCGAAGGCTTGATGGAAAAAAAGAAAAAATACATTGAACCAAAACTTGATGTCAATTTTGATCTGTTGATACCCAAAAAATATATCGCCAGCAATGCGGAGCGTATTGCTGTCTATCATCGGGCTGTGAATTTAAGAGATACGCCACAGATTGACGATCTGACCGCAGAGTTGGAAGATCGTTTTGGCGCTTTACCGCAAAATGCGCAACTTTTTCTTGCAGCGATGACCGTAAAAATTTTATCGGGTCATTTGTACGCTAAACGCGTAATTATTAATGAGCGGATTCTAAAAATGATATTTTCGGAAGAGGCTCAAAATGATGACGACTTTTTTCAAAATATAATACCAAGGTTGATGGAACAAAAATTAACATCGGTTCATTTTCTGAATCAAAAAGAATTAGGTGTGGAAATAACCCTAAAAGGCGGAGATTATTTATCTAAATTGGCTTTTGCAAAAAAAATATTGCACTACGTTATGAATAATGGCTAAATTACCTGCTTAAATGAGTAAAACATAGAATGATTATAAATATTTTAAAAAAACGGAGGTTGTATGAAAAGCGTAATAATTAAATTGTCGATAGCCGCCATGATTGTTATGTTGGGCGCTTGTCAAAAATTATCGGACAATACGGTTGCTAAAGTCGGTAAATTTGATATATCGGTTGATGACTTCAAAGAGGAATTAGCCAAAAGGTTTACTAAAAAAGAATCGTATGCGGATGTTGATAGTACGATGAAGATGGAAGTGTTAGATCGTATGATTCAAAATGACCTTTTCTTAAACAAGGCTTATGATGAAGGCCTGAATCACGACCCGCAAATAAAAGAAGAATTTGAAAAACGTAAAGAAAGCGTTATCGGAAACAAGTTTTACGAGCGTAATGTAGTGGATAAATTAATATCGGAAAAGGATTTACGAGAAGCGTTCGATAAGAAAAAGTATGAAGTGCGCGCGTCACATATATTAATTGCTTATAAAGGCGCCATGAGGAGTAATAGTAAACGAACCAAAGAAGATGCCAAAAAACTCGCCGATCAAATTTATAAAAAAGCGAAAGCTGGCAAACCTTTTGCCTTGTTGGCTGAAAAATATTCCGACGATCCTTCGGCGAAAAAAAATAAAGGCGATCTTGGATATTTTTCCTGGGGGCAAATGGCTCCCGCCTTTCAAGAAAAAGCTTTTAGTCTGAAACCGGGTGAAATATCGGAACCGGTTTTAACTTCTTTCGGCTATCATATCATTAAAACCGTGGATAAACGTGAAAATCCGCGTTTTAAAGAAAGTAACTTTGATAAAGAAAAAAACAGACTGAAGCATGAACTTTATCGCAATGTTCAAAAGCAGGCCAAAGCCGTGTGGGATTCTTTGACAAAAACTTTGAAAGAAGAACACGGTTTTAAGATAAACGAAGAGAATGTGAAAAAAATCAATTCTTTGTTAGAGGAGAAACTAAAAAAAGGAAAAATCAATTCTAAAGATTTTGACGATTCCGAAAAGTCAATCGTTCTTGCCGAATGGGATAATGACAATTGCGATCTTGGCTATCTTCTCAGTTATTACGGTCAGCGCTTTTCCGCTTACGCAAAAAGTTTAACACAATTTGATAAGCTGAAGGATGCTGTTGCTAATTTCAGCATCAATAAAATGATCGTTAAACAGGCAATAGACGAGGGATATGAAAATGATCCCAGCGTTAAGGAAGATTTGGCGAAAATCGAAAAAACTATACAGCAGAAGATGATTGGTAAAATTAAGAATCAATTGGTTAACAGCGAAATTAAGATAACGGATGAAGATATACAAAAGTATTACGATGAACACAAAGACAGCTTTAAGAAACAAGCTGAAATCGAAATGTGGGAAATATATGTAACCGATAAAAAATTAGCCGATAAAATTTTAAAGCTGGCCAAAAGCGGTAAAAATTTTGAAAAACTGGTTGAAAAATATACGGAAGATAAATTTTATAAAAAGAAAAAAGGATATTTGGGTTTTGTAAAAAGTTATTCCAGAGGCGATGTATCCAAAAAAGCGCTTGAAGCCGGTTCAAATTCAATTATCGGTCCCCTTAAATACAGAAAAGGATGGGTAGTCGTTAAGACGGGTCTAGAAAAACCGGAACGTCTTAAAACTTTTGATGAAGCCAAAGCTCTGGTGCGTTCAAAATTAAGAACGGAAATGATGAAAAAGCGCAGAAAAGAAGTGGAAAAAGAATTGCGGGATTCCTATTCGGTTGAAATAAATGAAAAGTTAATAGGAAAGATTTAATGTATAGATATATTGTAATTGTTCTTGCTGTTTTAACGCTGTGGGGGTGTCGGGAAGAAAAGATACCCCCGAGCGATATTGTAGCGCAAGTAGATGAGAGCTATCTAACTAAGAAAGAATTAAATTATAATATCCCGTCCGGGTTTAGCAATGATATTGTATTGGATTTAAAGAAAAATTTGATAAATAAATGGGTGGAAGAAGAGATATTTTTAAAATCGGCTGAACAAGAAGGTCTTACGCTTGATGATAAAGAGGAATACCTGATCGAAGAATATCGTAAATCATTATTGATACAAAAATATCTTGAGCAGAAACTTAACCGCAATATTATCGTAACTGAAAGGGAAATTGACAATTATTATAAAATGCACAAAGATGAGTTTGTGCGCACGGAAAACGAGATACATTTGATTCATCTGCTTTTGCAGCAAAAAGATAAAGCGATTTTTGATGAAATCAGAAAAACGGATAATTTAATGCCTTTGATAGAAAAATATTATTTTGACCAAAAATCCACAGTTGAAATGCCCAACGGCGATTTGGGTTATGTGGCCGAAAAAGATTTGCCTAAAAAGTTTTTGAATGTTCTGAAAAAAATGAAAACCGGCGTTATATCGAGACCGATAAAAATGGACGACGGATTCCATTTTATTCAATTAATTGATCGTAAAAACGCGGGTACATATCGTGATTTGGAACTTGTGCGCAACGATATCGTTTTAAGATTGAGAAAAGAACATCAAACGGAAGAATTAACTCGTCTGAAAAGAGAGCTTAAAGAAAAGTTCCAGGTGCAAACGTTTTTAAGTAAAATACAGTGACCCAGCTATTTGAAGTATTAATTCTTCGATGGCTTAAAATGGTCGAGGAAAACGCAACAAGATAAATTTTATATTTTTACGGATCGTATTTATGACAATAAAGATTTATTTATTTCTATTTATGCTGGTTATATCTGCTGCCGCACAGCAGCTTGTTGAAGCTATTGAAGCGGTTGTTGGCAATGAGATAATATTAAAAACCGAAGTGGATCAGTTTACTCAAAATTATATTGTACAAAACCGGATTGATGTTAGAAATAATGATGCGCTGCTTAAAAGTATCCGGCATAAAACGCTTGAGAGTTTGATTGAACAAAAATTATTGTTGGAAAAAGCGGTTTTGGATACCGTAACCATTGACGATCAACTTCTTGACGAGAAAACAAATGAGCGATTGCAATATTTAATCCAACAGGTCGGCTCAGAAGAAAAATTGGAGCAGGCGTTCGGAAGTCCTATGAAGCAGATAAGAAAAGATACGCGCAAAATTGTAAAAGAACAATTGCTGGTCAATAAAGTGCGCCAAAAACAGTTTTTGGATGTTACTGTTTCACGCCGAGAAGTGGAAGAATTTTATAAGACCTATAATGATAGTCTGCCGCCGTTGCAAGGCACCGTAAAGATAAGCCATATCTTAAAAATAGTCGCTCCGTCCGAAGAAGCCCAGCGAGCCGCCCTAAAAAAAATTGAAAACATTAGAGAGCAGCTTACCGCCGGTGCGAGTTTTGAGGAGCTGGCTAAAAAATACTCCGAAGACCCCGGTTCCGCTCAACGCGGCGGCGATTTAGGCTTTGTTGGCCGCGGTGATTTTGTCCCGGAATATGAACAGGCGGCTTTTAATTTGAAAGACGGAGAGGTCTCCGATATTGTCCAATCTACTTTCGGGTATCATATTATTAAAATGGTAGAACGTCGCGGAGAAAAAATACACACTAAGCATATACTTATCCAAACTGTTCCCACCAAAGAAGACGAAATCCGCACTATAAACGAATTGAAAGAAATTCGCCAACAATTAATAAACGGCGCCGACTGGGATAAATTGGCATTAAAATATTCCGATGATGAAAACGTTACCAAAGATCACGGTCATCTCGGTGTTTTCGAGATTGATAAACTGGTAATTCCGGCATTCAAACAGGTTGTCGATACATTGAAAATTGGCGAGATAAGCGAACCATTTAAAACCGAATTCGGCTATCATATCGTACGACTCGACGACCGTCAGGATAAACGAAAGATGGACTTGGAGCATGACTGGGATCGAATTGAGATGTATGCCAAAAATTATAAAATAGAAAAAGAGTATCGCAAATGGATTGCCGAATTAAAAGAACAAGTTCCTATCCAAATTAATAAAATATAATTTAGTTCTTTTATTAAACTTTTGAAATTTATAAATAAAAATATAAAGCTGCTTCCTGTTTTATATCTTTTATGCGTACCCGGTTATATTTTTCCGCAAAACGACTCGATTTCAATGAATCATTATTCCGGAAACGGCTTTAAAAATCCCTATACGACTTATAAAGAACGATCAATACGGGATATTTTTAAATGGCTAATCTGGGATAAAATCAACGGTAACAAACCGTCTCGTCCATCGCAATATGATTTTAAATTTGCTCATCCTGATGTTGCGTTTCTTACTCGGAACCGCCAACAATTTACCGTTACGTGGATTGGTCATTCTACCGTTTTGATACAATTAAACGGCGTTAATATTTTAACCGACCCCATATGGAGTGAAAGGGCGTCTCCGGTGTCTTTTTTGGGGCCGAAGCGTGTAACGCCGCCCGGGCTTTCTTTTGAAGAGTTACCCGATATCGATATTAAGCACAACCATTATGATCATTTGGATTTTAATACAATCCGTCGTTTTGGCGGCAATGTATTTTATGTGATTCCACTCGGTACGGAAAATATTTTGATGCTCTCGGTATTAGGCGTTATATTGAGCTGGATTGGTGGGATGAATTCAAATTTAACGGCGTTCGTTTTTGCTGTACACAGGCCCAACACGAATCGGGACGATTATATTATAACGAAAATAAAACGTTATGGTGCGGTTGGGTGGTATTATCAAAGCAAGAACGCTTTTATTACTCCGGCGATACGGGCTATTTTTCCGGATTTAAAGAAATAGGCCGCAAGTACGGCCCGTTTGATGTTGCCGCTTTGCCCATCGGCGCGTATTTGCCTCGTTGGTTTATGCGTTCGGTGCATCTCAGCCCTAAGGAGGCCGTACAAGCGCTGTCCGATTTGAAGGCGCGCAATATGCTGGCCGTTCATTGGGGAACCTTTGAATTGGGCGACGAGCCGTCGGATGAACCGCCAAAACATTGATTAGGATCCTAAAAGAAAAAAAATTGAATGAGAGACGATTTTGGGTTTTGGCTTTAGGCGAAACGAAACTTGTAAACACAGTAAAAAAATCTAAATAAAAAGAAAGGGAAATTTATGCCTTCGTTTGATGTGGTTTCGGAAATCAATATGCATGAACTAACGAACGCCGTAGATCAAGCCAATAAAGAGGTGACCACGCGTTTCGATTTTAAGGGAACCGGTTCCAAATATGAATTTCAGGATGATATTATTACCCTATATTCGGAAACCGAGTTTCAGGTTAACCAAATGATGGATATTTTAAAAACAAAATTGGTCAAACGGAAAATTGATCTGAAATTTATCTCACCCGGCAAAATGCTCGAATCGGGTAAAGGCGTGCGTCAGGAGATTACGGTCAAACAGGGTATCGAAAAAGAAATTGCAAAAAAAATGGTTAAAATGGTTAAAGATAAAAAGATGAAAGTACAAGCGGCCATTCAAGGCGAAAAAGTACGCATAAGCGGCAAAAAACGGGATGATCTGCAGACGGTAATCGCTATGTTCAAAGAGACCGATTTTGGTATTCCGTTGCAATTTGAAAACTTTAGAGATTAAAACAGATTACAAAGCTTTTTGTCTGTTTTTATATATTTAAAGTGCAAATCGTGTATAGATTTTCTTGATTATTTTAAAGTATAAAAGAAATTTGCTTTCTTCCGGAGAAAGCCTACCATGATTTTCGCAAGCGATTAATATTTTTTTTGTTGCGGATTTAAGACGAAAAGAAAGAAGTAAGTTCGCGATGAATAAATATTTTATTTATATTATTTTGAAACGAAGGATTTTATTTCAATAAAAATAGGGGAATATTATGAGCGAGCAACAGCAAAGTCAGCAGCCTGTTTCCATTAAAGAGTGGATATTTGTTCTGCTTATCAGCGCCATACCTTTGGTTAATGTTGTAATGATTTTTGTATGGGCTTTCGGCGGAAAAGCTAATAAAAGTATTGAAAATTGGGCAAAGGCATCTTTAATCATTTTCCTTGTTTCGGTTGCTTTGATTTTTATTGTTGCTCTTGTATTTGGTTTGTTTTATCAAATATAATCGAGGATGAAAATAATGAATATTCTAATTACCGGAGGCGCAGGCTTTATTGGTAGCCATCTTGTTGATAAATTGAGCCAAAATGAAAATCATTTGGCTGTGCTTGATAATTTACACCGCGGTAAAATGAGCAATATTGAAAAACATATCAATAACAAACGCATTGCTTTTCATAAGGCGGATATTCGATATTATGACGATATTCGCGATCTGTTCTCCGGTGTGGATGTTGTCTATCATCTTGCCGCTCAATCGAATGTCTTGGGCGCCGTGAGCGATCTGGATTACTCTTTTGAAACAAATGTTATAGGAACTTATAATGTACTAAAGGCCTCTTTGGATGCCGGAGTAAAACGCGTTGTTTTTTCATCGTCCCGCGAAGCATATGGAGAGGCACAATACCTGCCGGTGGATGAAGAACATCCTCTAAATTCAAAGAATGCATATGGCGCAGGGAAAGCGGCAGGAGAAATATATTGTCGTGTATTTCGCAATATGGGCTTAATGGATGTAGTCATTTTTCGTTTGTCGAATGTTTACGGCGCGCGTGATTTCGGACGCGTGATTCCCATTTTTATTCAAAATGCAAAACAAAATCGAAATTTCAAGATTTACGGAAAGGATAAAATCATTGATTTTGTCTCCGTTGAAATAGTGGTAGATGTTTTCATAAAAGCGATGACGCATGCCGAAATAACAAAGGAAACAGCGGTAAATATCGGTTCGGGACGGGGAACAACATTAATAGAATTAGGGGAAAGAATAATTCGCATGACAAATAGTCAATCAAAATTGGAATATAAACAAACAAATAAAGCGGAGGTCAATAAATTTATTGCAAAAATAGAAAGACTTAAAAAACTTTTCAATTATAAACCTCCGCGTGATCCTCTGTATTTTCTCAGGGAGATGATTTAACGATTAGCGTTCCGATTCGTTAGGATTTTTCATTTTATAGAAAATATTGTAATATAAAACTTGGATCGGTTCTGTATTTGATGCTCATTTGCAGTGAAATAAATAAAATTTTGTATGTGATGAGCATCACAAAAATAAAATATTTTTGAAATATTGACGATCAAATTAAAGTTTAAGTTTAACCGATTCGAAAAATTTCTTATATTCGGTCTAATGTATTTGAATTGGAATATTGAAAGGCGAAATGAAAATAGATAAAGAGATACTAAACGATTTCGATAAAGCTTCACAATTTTCATGGATAGATAAAAACAGCCGCGGCGATTATGCTTTTTCAACTTGCATCGGAATGAATACAAGAAGAGAAAACGGTCTGTTTGTTGTTAAACATCCTGCTCGCGACGAAGCAATAGCTTTGCTTGCCAAGGTAGAGGAATCCGTCTTTATCGGTAATCAGGTTCATGAAATATCTACCAATAAATTTAAATCCAATATTTTTCCTAAAGGATATCGCTATCTTATCTCTTTTGAGCAAGAACCTTTTATAAAATTTACGTTTGATATTGAAGGTCGTATTTTCCAGAAAACATTGTTTTTGTTAAAAGAGCAATCAATTCTTGTGGTGAACTATGAGTTAAAAAATCAAGGGGAACCCGTAGAGTTAATTATTAAACCGTTTTTAACCGCCAGAAAAAACACGGAAATATCTACGGGGATTAAAGGATATAATACCGATAGTTATATCGGGTATGATTTTATTCGCTGGGTTCCGAGAGCCGGAATGCCTGAACTCTATGCCTATTTTAAAAAAGGAGAGTATCAAAAGGCAACATTATGGTATCATAATTTTGAATACGATATGGATAAATACAAATTCTCCAATTGGAATGAGGACCTTTTTAATCCGGGATTTTTTCAGGTAATCATCAAACCATACGAATCGTTTACTTTGTATTTCTCCACCGAAGAGTTACATTCGTTTTCTTACGATTACGAATATATTTATCGCAATGAATTTATAAACAGAGAAAATTTCTCTAAAATTGCCACTTTTAAAAATCGAGATGTTCAAGAAATCTTCTGTAAGTTAAACGGTTCTATTTTAACGAGGCGCAATGAAAGCCGTATCATTTCATCGACGATTTTTCATAATTTGTCAATAGCGGACGCAATTTTCTCTCTTCAGGGTCTTACTTGGGTGAATAGGCGGTTTGATGATTTTAAGCGGATTATTAAAACAATTATATCCTATCTTGATGACGGCGTTCTTCCCGAATATTATAACATAAAAAATATTAATGAAAATGATTTTAGAGCCGATATATCATTATGGCTGTTTGAAATTTTATATCGTTATTACGAATTGACAAGCGATATAAAATTTATTGAAGAGGAAGCATTAGCCGCCTTGGCGGGGATAATTGATGCTTATAAGAAAAATAAAAAATTTACTATTAAGAGCGGTTCCGATAATTTATTATTAACCGGTAGTCCTACCCAAGATTCAAACTGGATAAGGTTGCGTGATGAAAGGGGACATGTTATCCGTTATGATTTGTTGCTGGAAATTAATGCTCTATGGTTTAATGCCTTTAAAGTAATGGAAAAGTTTACCGGTAAGATCGGTAAGAATCGCGATGCGGGAAAATACGCCAAATACGCCAATAAAATACAACAAAACTTTATAAAAACCTTTTATAATGAAAAAGAAGAATCTCTATACGATTTTGTAAATAAGAAAATAAAAAACAAATCTTTTCGAATCAATCAGTTAATTCCGCTATCATTATCATTTACTCCGCTTGAGCAAGAAGACGTTCTTAAAATTCTCAAAAGAATTGATAACGAATTATTAACGCCTTACGGATTACGTTCTTTGTCCAAAAAAGATGATAATTATATATACGGCGATAAAAAAACGGTATTTTCAAAAAGCCCCGCCTATTACAACGGTGCAATTTGGCCGTTTACCATGGCATTATACGTTCAAACTTGTAAAAAATATAGGGCGGAAGATAAAAATTGGAGTATAAAACTTTGGAATTATTTTAAAGACGTCTTAAAAGAAAAAGATAAGCATGTGATGGGCTGTTTTCCTGATTTTTTTATAGAAGGAAGCGATAATAAATGTTGCGCTTGTCCTGATTCTACGCTTACAGCGGCAAGTATAATATGGACATATTACCTTCTTGCCGATTGATAGATAATATCCGTACTAATATTATTGTTAATAGCTGTTTCTCCCAAAATTTTACCGAAAAAAATCGATATTTTTCTTAATGTACTTATTCTCTGACATAATTATTGTCTTTTTTTTCGCTCCGAATCAATACGGATTTAAAATCTTTCCAAAAGATGTACCCGGCGGCGGTTCCCAAGCTGATACCCACTAAATCGAAAAAATAGGGTAATTGAACCGCGTTAAAAAACTGAACGGTTTTAACATAGGCGACGAAAAGAGCGATTAAACTCAGCTTGGTTAAGCTGTTTGAAAGCAGATATGGCCATTTGTACTCGGCTTCTTTCAGCATCATCCCCGCTGGTAAGAAGAGCGTCATGTTTTTTACGGACATCTTTAAAAGCGTTATAATTTTTGGTCCCGGTATATAGGAATTGACATTAAAAAAGAAAAAATGCAGCTTTGTAATCAAAACATCGCCGGAAGTTTCCACAGAGAAGGGATAGGCATATTTATAAAAAACAAAGGCAATATAATTTAACATAATAAAATAAAAAATATTTTTATTTTCAGAATAAGAATGCCATGCTTCCCGATTACCTTTCTTAAACAAATCTTTATGAAAATATTGATAGGCTGCAATACCATACAAAACACCTAACCATCCGATAAAAATATCCGCTATTGAGGCGTTCTGAGTTATAATAAAAAGTTGCAATATTTCTATAAATACAACATAAACAAATCCATACGTAATTGAAGCAGCGGTTTGCTTAAAATAATTGTTTATATCCCTGGATTTGCGCAAATATCTGGAAATAACATAACCGGCGGTGCCCCAAATAAATATCAGATTAAAAAGGGTGCGCGGAGCGTCAACCGTAAGATTTTGTGAAGAGTTCAATGATTTGATATTTTTTATTATTTTGGAAGGTTCAATCGTAATGTCAAAAGGAACCAAGCCGGCCAGCAATAGAAATAACAGGTAGGTGATTAAAATCAAGCGATCAGGGTCCATTATTAAATATTTTATTTTTCGTTGGAGTTTTTTCCTAAGATCAAAATGCAACAATAAATAGCCGCCAATTATCCCTAAGACGGTGCCTAATGTATTCATTAAAATATCGCTTATGGACGGGTTGCGATCAATAGTGAATATCTGTACGGTTTCAACCATGGCGCTAAGTAATAAACCGAATAGGGTGATTTTAATAAAAATAATAATTATTTTTTTTTCTGATAGACGATTTACCATACCGTTAAATAAGAAAAAGCCGAAAGGCATAAAAAAGAGGATATTGGCAAAAAGGTCATAACTGTACGATCGGTATAACGGGTCGTGCTTACTAATGGCCGTGAGTATCGAATTAGCATGATTTGAAATAATTTTATCAGAGATCGTAAAATTAAATGGAAGCGTTGTCCCGTAAATAATAAAAAATGTATAAATGCCAAAGAGTAAATACCATTTATTCTTTATGTCTAACCGCATTTGTATCTCTTTTTGAATAGTTTTTCGGAGTCAGTAATTTGTTCGGAGATGAAAGTTCTCTAATCCGTTTTTCAACTTTTTTATAGATATTTATCCAATGTTTGGTGTCGTTTTCATATCTTTTCTTATATGCATTAAACGCGGCGTTGTCGGTGTGATATTCCTTAAAAACCTGTTTAATGAGCGGTAGTTTTTCTGTTTGTCCTATTTTAAGTTGTTCTATTATCATGAGTCTTGCCAAAATATCCACGAATTGATCTTCATCAATAAAATCGGCGTTTTCATTTTTAGAACAATTTAAATTTAAAAACGTTAAATTTATGGTAAGCAGTAGTATAAAAAATAGACGATTAAAGAGAAATAATTTAGTAATATTCAAAATAACCTTTTGTTTCATGTTGTTTTTGATGAAGTTAATGATAAAAGAGTTAGGTCAATTGGATGTGCTTGTGGTCAAGCGTCCTTAATTTAAAAAAAAAATAGTATAAAGTCAGTTTTTTATGCAATTTCTTGATTGTATTATAAGTAATTCTTAATTTTAACGCAGCTTAAGACGGATGAGGATATTAATGTACACGCAAAATTTGATAAAAAATAGCGTTTTTATTTTATTGTTAACGGTTTCTCTGATATCGGCTCAATCCTTTGGTAAAAATAAAGTACACTACAGAGATTTTGATTGGCATTATGTGCAATCCGAGCATTTTGACGTCTATTTTTACCGAGGAGCTTATAAATTAGCTACCTTTGTAGCCAGGGAAGCTGAACGTGATTATAGGTTTTTAAAAAAAGATTTCGGTTATTCCATTAAAAAACGAATCACAATTGTCCTGTATAAATCGCATAATGATTGGCAGGAAACAAACGTTGTTGATACATATTTGCCCGAAGGCGTAGGCGGCGTCACCGAATTATTTAAAAACCGCGTTGTCATTCCTTTTGAAGGTTCCTATGCTCAGTTACGGCATGTGCTGCATCATGAATTGGTACACGCCGTTATGAATGATATGCTGTACGGCGGCTCTATACAATCCATCGTATCCGGACAGGTATCGCCTGTACCGTTGTGGTTTGCCGAAGGCTTGGCCGAGTATTTTTCCGTCGGCTGGGATATAAAGGCGGAGATGTTTGTTCGTGATGCCACTATAAATAATATGCTGCCGCCCATTAAATATCTTAATTATTACCTTGCCTATCAGGGAGGTATGAGCGTATTCAGATATATTTCCCATAAATACGGACGGGAAAAAATTGCTGAAATTATCCACAAAATGAACGGCGCTTTTCGTCTTGACGGCGCTTTTAAGTCTGCTCTCGGCATTGACCTCAAAGAACTCTCAGAGGATTGGCAGAAACAGATGCGAAAAGATTACTGGCCGTCTATAAACCGGTATAAAGAATCTTCCGAGATTGCCAGAGCCTTAACCGACCATAAAAAAGAGAAAAATTACCTTAATATCGCGCCTGCTATTTCGCCGACCGGAGATAAGCTTGTCTTTTTATCCAATATGGATGGAAATATATCCATTTATTTAATGGATATTATCGAGGAGAAAATCCGGCGTAAACTGATAGAGGGTGAGTCCGATGTGGACTTTGAAGAGCTGCACTGGTTGAGTCCAGGAATGAGTTGGTCGCCTGACGGTAATAAAGTTACTTTTGCCGCCAAAGCAGGCGACCGAGACGCCTTGTATATTTATGATGTGGTTACTGATAAAGTTAAGCAATATAAATTCGATCTGGACGGTGTTTTTTCGGCTATTTGGTCACCTAAGGGAAATGAAATCGTATTTACTGGTTTGAAAAATGAAGCCAGCGATCTCTATCTTTTTGATGTAAAAACACATCAAATAAAAAATATCACCAATGATATTTTTACCGATGTTAATCCCGAATGGTCTCCCGACGGGGAAAGAATCGTCTTTGTATCTGACCGCACCTTTTATGTTGATACGGTAAAAACACCGAAAAATTTTACCATGGCCGATTATAATTTTATGGAAAACGATATTTATGTGGTAAATCGCGATGGTAGCAATATGCGGCGCATAACCCATACGAAAAACGCCAATGAAGATGATCCTATTTTCTCGCCGGACGGTAAAAAGCTGATGTATGTAAGCGACCGAACCGGTATTTATAATATCTATATTCATGATTTGAGCGATACGGTTTCCTATCCGGTAACCAATTTGATTTCCGGAGCTTTTCAGCTTTCTATAGATAAAAAAGGCGAAACATTGGTGTTTTCTTCCTTCTCGGAAGGCGGCTGGGATATTTATAAGTTAGAGAATCCTTTCGATATGAAAGAAGTAAAAGTCGATTCTACGGATTTTGTGAAACATAAAGATGAAGATCGACCTAAAGCCGACGAAGAGGTGAAGGCGGACAGCCTTATTGCCAAAAAAGCAGCGTCTGATAAAGCTTCAGAAAAAGTAGCGGATTACGAGCATTATGTTTTTAGTAAAATGGGCAGCGGCGGGGCGCCTAAGCTGCAGAAAACGGAGTTAAAAGAAGAAGAATACAAATTTAGCGACGGTAATTATAAAGTTAGGCGTTATCGTGTAAAATTTTCACCGGATATAATAGACGGTGCGGCTGAAATTAATACGCTATGGGGTTTTCAGGCTTATACGCAATTAACGTTTAGCGATGTACTCGGCAATCATCGAATAATGCTGGGGACGAATTTGGTTTTTGATCTGCGCAACAGCCAGATCAGCGCGCAATATTGGTACTTACCTAAAAGGATAAATTGGGGTACGGGTCTTTTTAATTATTCCAATACTTATTACTCGACAACATTCGGTTTGCAACGATTTAGAAATTACGGTATTACCGGAACTATGTCTTATCCCTTTGATAAGTTTAAACGTTTTGATTTCTCAGTAATTTGGCTTAATGCCGATTTGGAATTCTTGCAAATCAATAAACAAATGGAACATATACGCGCTGTTATTCCGACCTTACAATATGTTTATGATAAATCCGAATGGGGAATGTTTGCCCCGTTAAAAGGCTTCAGAGGGCTTGCCAGCTTAAAAGGCAGCCCTAAATATACAAGAGAGAGTTTGGAGTTTACCACTTTAAAATTTGATTTAAGAAAATATTTCCAGATTTATGAAAATTATTCTTTTGCAGCCCGTCTCGCAACGGGATTCAGCCGCGGAGCCGATCCTCAAAATTTTTATCTCGGCGGCGTTCCGAATTGGCTTAACGGTAAGTATATCGTAAATCGTGATATTGTTACGGCTTCTATTAAAGACGTATATTTTGCCGAATTTGTGATGCCCTTACGCGGCGCTTATTATTATCAGCAAGTCGGCAATAATTTTATGCTTGTCAATTTGGAATTCCGCTTTCCGTTTATACCCTATATGCAGTTAGGAATGCCTCCTATCGTTCTCGGTAATATACAAGGCGTGCTTTTTTCCGATATAGGCATGGCTTGGAAAACAGGGGAACATATTGATTTCTTCGGTTTTGACGATGGAATTATTAGCAATGGCAAAAATCCCATTACTTCTATTGGAGTGGGCTTGCGGACGTATTTTATCTTTATGTTAAAATGGGATGTTGCTTGGCGGTACAATACGCATGGCTTTAGCGATCCTATTTATTATTGGTCGATGGGCATTGATTTTTAACTATCGCTATAGATTGCGCATTTTACGTTTATTATTTCGCGCTCAACTACTGTTCAATTTCCTTAACCATGTTTTTGTAGTGTGAACCTTGCCAATAAATCTTTCCGCAGTTTCGACATTGATAAAATGATGAAAAATATTTTTTGGTATTCGGGAGCAGTTTATCGACGATCTTTTCCTTGGCAACGCTTCGAATTAATCCGTTGCATTTCAGACAGCGGCTGAAAATTCTATCGCTGTTTTTAAGGTCAAAACGATTGATTACTTCGCGGATTTGTTTTTTCGGTAAAGTGGAGCGTACCCAATAGCCGCGCACGACCTGTTTGCGTTTTAATAATTCCGTATCTCGCGTTAGAATAATTCGCCTTTCCTTGTTCGCTATTTCTACGATTTCATCATCTTCGTAATTATTTTTATATAAAGTATCAAAACCCAGCAAGCGTAAATATTTTGACAGTTTTCCAAGGTTAACATCCGCTATAAAACGTGTAACGCGTAACAGGTGAAATATCCATACTTTCAAATTGCGGATAAACGGATATATAATCGTCGTTTTGCACTTGATAAGAAAAATCAACCGATATTCCGTTTGAAAGAATCAAATCAACTTCGCAATGGGGGATGCCGTGGGATTCGATTATATCTTTTACGGATGGATTGTCTTTAAAGCAATGTTGAAAAGACTGTTTTTTTCTTTCGCTTGGCAAGAAGTCATTTAACTCTTCATAAAAGCGAATCGTAATTGTTTCCATACTAAAGACGGCTGTTATTAAAACAAGGATTCATCGTATTCTTTTATGGCGCAAAGTGATTAATCTTTTTGTTGAAATTGTTGATCGGCATGATAAGAGCTTCGGACTTTCGGGCCGGATTCCACATGAGTAAATCCATAGTCCAGAGCGATCTCTTTCAGCTCGTCAAATTCATCGGGGTGATAGAATCGGAACAGAGGATAGTGTTTTTTAGTGGGCGGCAAATATTGACCGATGGTCAAAATTGAACAGCCGGATTTCCGTAAATCATCAAAGCAACGCAGAATCTCTTCCTTCTCCTCTCCGAACCCGACCATGATTCCGGATTTTGTTAAAAACTCTTTTTGCGAAGAATGTTTTAAAACGGATAAAGAACGTTGATAAGAAGCCTGAACTCTGATCTCTTTTTGTAGTCGTTCAACAACCTCAATATTATGATTTAAAATATCCGGTTTTGCATTTAGAACCGTATCCAAAGCGCTTAAATCACCCTGAAAATCGGGAATCAGCGTCTCAATAGTTGTGGTCGGTCTCCTGACGCGAATTTGACGTATGGTTTCGGCAAACATAAACGCACCGCCGTCTGCAAGATCATCTCTCGTAACCGAAGTAATGACGGCATGTCTTATATTAAGCGCTTCCACCGCTTCCGCAACTCTTTGCGGTTCCGATAAATCGTATTTGCTTGGTTTTGCCGCCTTAATATTGCAAAATTTGCATGAACGCGTACAGACGTCGCCGAGAATCATAAACGTTGCTGTTCGCCTGCTCCAGCATTCGCCTATGTTGGGACAGCGAGCGCTTTCGCAGACGGTATTCAGTTGTTTCTCGGCAATAAGCCGGCGTACGTCATTATAATTACCGTTTGCGCCAAGACGAATTTTCAGCCATTCCGGCCGTCGTAAAGCCGCTCTTGCGGCTCGTTCGGATTTTTTATCAAGTACAGGCATTAAAATTACCAGCGTATAAGACTTGAAGCCCATGTAAAACCGGATCCGAATGCTGCCAAGCAAACGAGATCGTTATCTTTTATCAACCCTTCGGACAATGCTTCGCTAAGGGCAATAGGTATTGACGCCGCGGTCGTGTTGCCGTATTTGTGGATATTGCTGTATACTTTTTCGGGTGGCAGACCGAGACGCTGCTGCACCGCTTCGGTAATACGTTTGTTGGCTTGGTGTGGGATTACGAGGTCAACATCATCCGTAACATAACCAGCGGTATCAAGCGCTTCCTTTATGACGGCGGGAAATTTTGTAACGGCGTGTTTAAATACATTTCTGCCGTTCATCCTGGGGTAAATTGTGCCTTCGTCAATCATTTCGTGCGTAATGCGGGGATACTTTATAAAGCCCGGGTCCTCAATCCAAAGCTCTTTAATATAACGGCCGTCTGCATGAAGGTGGCTGGTTAAAATTCCTTTATCATTATTGTCGGTTGCCGTTAGAATAACAGCTCCCGCTCCGTCTCCGAATAATACGCTAATGTCTCTTCCCCGTGTGGTCAAATCCATTGCAAAACTATGTATTTCCGCCCCGACTACAAGAATATTTTTATACATTCCCGTTTTAATAAACTGATCGGCAGTCGATAAAGCATAAATAAAACCCGTACATTGATCGCGAACGTCCAAAGCGCCTATGCCGGGAATATCAAGGTGAACCTGCAAGGAGCATCCCGATCCGGGAAAAAGATATTCGGAACTCAAGGTTGCAAAAATAATAAAATCAATATCCTGCGGCGTTAATCCTGCCATTTTCAAAGCCTTATGAGAGGCTTCCGCCGCCAATGAAGAGGTTGTATCTTTGCCCGGTTCGGCAAAATGACGCTCTTCTATTCCCGTTCTTTCACGTATCCAGGTGTCGCTTGTATCCATCATTTTTTCGAGATCAAAATTGGTAACAACGCGTTCGGGAACATGATGCCCCACACCGATTATTTTAGAATTTTTCATATAAACCTCATATTCTTTTCTTCATTTCTTAAGTTCAAAATAATTTATTTTAGCAATATTAATAAGGAAAATGAATAATTATAGCCGTTCTTATTAAATAATATATTAACGGATTAACTTTTCATTTCCGGGATTTTAATTCCTTTGATTACCTTTTCCCGAATAAAAGTATTGATCTTATCGGCAAGGAGGGGATCATCCAATAGGGAAGAGTGCGAATGGCCTTCCATTGAAATCAATTCGGCGTTATTATTGCCTACGGCTGCTTCAATTATTTTATGACAATCGTCGTAGTCAACCGTTTTATCTTCCGTACCGTAGGCCAATAAAACCGGAATCGTAATTTTTTTTATGGTATTAATCGGGCTAACTTCCTTCATATGTATTTGAGAATGAATCTCCACATAGTTAATCATACTTGTAATAAAAATCTTCGGCATTTTACCTTTTAGAAATTTATTGCGCATATATTTTTCAAGATCGGCAAAAGAGGCTATAACAACTACGCCGTCAATATCTTGCCTAAGAGAAGCCGTTAAGAGAGACGCCCCCCCGCCGAGAGAATGACCGATAATAACCGTTTTGTTTTCTGTTTTAAAATGGTCTAAAGTCGTTGATAAATCATCTTTGAAATTGGCTATGGTTGAATAATCCGTCGTGTCGCTTTCACCGTGGTTCCTTGAATTGACAAGTATTACGCGATAATTTTGAGAAAGAACTTTAGCGATAGGTAAAAATTTTTCCGCCGTATTTGCCCAGCCGTGAATGGCATAAACGGTAATATTTTTGCCGTTGGGATTAATATCCCATACTTGTATTTTTTTATTGTCGGCCGTATTAATGCGCAAGTCTCTATAATCCGTAATACCGTAATCTTCGGGTTTTTTTGAATTGGCAATATGCGGCAATGAAAATAATCTTTGTACAAGATGTGTAAACAAAAAGTATAAAGCTAATATTCCGACAATGCTTAAAATTATTATATATATAACTATTTTCACTATACCTCCGTTAAAAACCACAATTTAGATGTTTCTGCCATTATTTGCAATCAAATTATTATGCAAATAAAAAAAACGCGCAATTTTATTGATGATTGTTAGAAATACAACAAAGATAAGGGTTAAATGTCCATCAAAAATATTTTGGCGGGGATTTAAGGTGATACAGTAATTTTGTTTCTAATTTTCTGTGTCCTTATATCTTAGTTTTAAAAGGTTTAACTCGCTTTTTAAGGTCATTACAATTTGCGAATTTTTCATTATTGGGTAGATATTATCCATTTCATTCAGATTCTTTGCAAGATCGAACAGTTCCAAATAATCATATTGTAAAAATAAATTTATTTATAGCGATTTGTTCTAACGCCGTAATGTTTATGGACTTTAATCCAGCCGTGATGATATTCGTAATAGTGATAATACATGGATTTAACCGGTTTTTCGGTGTGCGGCCTTCAAGCAACGGTAAAATGGATTTACCGATCACAACATAGCCGCCCGACTCGGCGCAAAGGGAATTGGTAACAAACCTGTTGCGGAAGATCATTCCTTTTTTGGCTATACGGTCGATACTCGGCGTTTTGATGAGCTCCGATGAATACGCGCTGATCGTTTTTTACGCGTGGCCGCCGCTCATTATATAAATAATATTAGGTTGCGAATAGCCTCCTGCGACTTGTTTTTTTGATTGGCAGGAAAATAATAAAAGAAAAACAGATAATATTACAAAGGAATAGGTTCGCGTTTTTCATCACAGGAGAAACGTCAATAACGGCGGTTGGATATAAAAACGAGGAAATACCGATTTTTTATACGCCCGGCATTTCCTCATGATATTGTTTGGAAATATCTTCTCTGTTATTTGTCGAAAAGATGGGAAAAGACAGTTATAATCGTTATTACTTAGCCGCGTTTGCCGCAGCGAGATTTTTGTCCGTTAACGTATTCAGAAAAAGAACGATACTTTTAACTTCCTGATCGGTCAATTGTTGACCTAACTGAATATCGGCCATAATTTTTACCGCTTCTTCGAGGGTTTTTACTTCGCCGTCGTGGAAATACGGATCTGTTAGAGCGACATTTCGTAAAAGAGGCACCTTAAACATAAATTTATCGGCCTCATTTTTTGTAACTTCCATACGTCCCGTATCTTTGGTGTCGGCATAAGGTTTAACCAATCCCATTTTCTGAAACATATTGCCGCCCAACATGGAACCCGTGTGGCAGGTAATACAGCCTTTGCCGATAAAAAGATCAAGACCTTTAACTTCGTTTTCCGTAAGGGCCAAAACATTGCCTTTTAAGAAATTGTCAAATTTATCATGAGTGATAAGCGTACGCTCGAACGCGGCTATGGCTTCGGCAATATTGGCAAAAGTGATTTTCATACCGGCTTTTTTAAAAAGCGCTTTATATTCGTCAATTGCGGCAATCTTTTTTACCACACTATTGGAGTCCGGCATAGCCATTTCAATAGGATTTAAGATCGGTCCCATTGCTTGAGCCTTCAAATCTTTTTCCCGACCGTCCCAAAATTGAGCAAATTGAAAACCTGCATTAAATACGGTAGGTGAATTTCTCGGGCCGTGTTCGCCGGTAACGCCTTCCGATGTTTCTTCATTATCAACGCCAGCTCTTTTACCGTCTATAATGTGACAGGTGTTACATGAAATTTTATCGTTTGCTGATAATCGTCCGTCAAAATATAATTTTTTTCCCAATTCGATAATGGCCGGCGTGTCATTTTCCGAACCAGGCATTTTATCGGGTATTGCGGCAAAAATACCCTGCGCTTTCGACTGAACTTCTTTCATCATTTTTGTATCCGGGCCTTTTTTACCGCAAGAAAGAATGAAAAAAGCAAATAATAAAGTTAGTAAAATAAGTCGTTTTACAGACATGGCGATACCCCCTGCGTTGGTTAATTATTTATTTTAAACAATAACTTACTAAAAATAAAAATGATAATCAACTTAACGAATATGGTAAAGATATGGCTGATCCTATCCTTTTTACTTAGCTTAAAATCGAAGCGATTTTACAATGCTGTGTCTAACGGACAAAAAAAATTGAAAATTTAATAGAATATGCGGTTGTTTTTAGTGGCAAATCATGTCAATTTTAGTAAATTGTCAATGTTAAATTGAAAATATTTATTATTTACACGGAGAGAAAATGCACGATATTTTATTTTTCGTATCGGGGTGGTTATTTGGCGGACTATTTGTCTATTTTATAATGCAAAAATTTCAAAAAAAGAGCGAGGAGATGCAAAGTAATGCGAAAAACGAAATGGCAAATATGATTAACCAGTTAAAAGAGTCATTCGGCTCTTTATCGCTTGACGCGTTGCAAAAAAGTACGGAAGAGTTTCTAAAATTAGCCAATAAAAGTTTCGGTGAACAGACGCGGAGAAATAGCGAAGAGTTGTCTTCAAAAAAGGAATT
>CAYRJN010000005.1:0-44354 GCA_964424545.1 uncultured Calditrichaceae bacterium | reverse complement strand
CAACCATGAAACCCATTTTCATCCAAAAAAGAAAAAGAGGGCTTCTTCTTTTTTCTTTTGTCATTTTTCTTTTGTCATTGTTTTTCTCCTGTTCTCTTGTTTGAGTAATTGTAAAAAGTAAGATAAATAAAAACATCCGTCTCCCTCACTCACCCTGCTTGATTTTCTCGTTCTTATTAAAATATATTTTTTTTAATTCCTATTTTTTTTATCTTTATCCATGTTTAATTTTAAAAGAAAAAAATCCTAATGTCATCGGCATACCGTTTTCTATTGATTATATTATTATCCTTCGCACTTGGTTGTCGAGAGAGCGTCAGAAACAGCGAAGTTATTCACGGGATGATCGGTTTGCCCTCTGCCCTTATGCCTTCCGTCGACAATGACTTGGATGCTGTGCAAATTTATTCGCAAATTTACGAAACGCTCCTTGTTCTTGGTCGGGATTTCAAGACCTTAAAACCGCATTTATGCCTATCATGGGAAATGGATTCCTTAGGTAAATCATTCACTTTTCGTCTGCGCCGCGGCATTGTATTCCACGACGGCTCTAAATTGAACGCAGCCGCCGTTAAATATTCCGTCGATTGGTTAAAAAAAACCAACCCCAACAACGCCGTTTTAAACAATATACAAGCTGTTAAAGTTTATGACGACAGCGTTTTTGCCGTTATTTTAAAAGAGGCTCGTCCTGCTTTTATTTACGCTGCGGCCTCTCCTTCCGCCTTTCCGCTGATATCCCCCTCCGCTATTAAAAAATACGGCAAAGCGATTGCGCGTAATCCCGTAGGCAGCGGCCCGTTTAAATTGTATAAATGGCGTAACGGAGATAAAATTATTCTAAAAAAGAATTGTTCATGGTGGAAATCGGACGTCAATATAAACCATATCATTTTTAAGGGATTTGATAATTATAAACAGATCGAAGAAAATCTTAAAAGCAATCATACGGATATAGCGTATGCCATCAGCGGATACTCTTTAGACCGTTTAAAATGGATGGGCAAAATTAATTATGCCGTCAATAAACCCATCAGCACCATTTTTATCGGATTTAACCTGAAAAATGAAATATTGAGTAAAAAGTCGCTTAGAAAAGCGTTGGTTTTGTCTTTAAATACACAGAAAATTGTGAATTTTATAAACAGAGGGAATGCGGATATCTCCAATAATCCGCTGCCGAAAATTCTGCGGCAAGACAGCGTCGATTATCCTATTCAATTCAATCCGGCGCTGGCAAGAGAGATTTTAATCAAGGAAGGATATAAAAACGGTCTAACCTTAAATTTATATTATCCGAAAAACTTTTTTACCAGACAAACATATATCGAAGCCGTAAAAACAGCGTTTAAGAAAGTCGGGATTACGCTGAACATCACCGCATTCGATTCATGGATAGAGTTGGAGCGGGCCATGAAAAGCAATTCATCTCAAATTTTTATATACGGCTGGGGCGCCGAAATTCTCGGCGACGCCGGAAATTTTTTGCAAACTTTGTTTTATTCCTCCTCAAAAAGGAATTTTTTTCATTATCATAATAAATATATCGATAAAATTCTGGATAAAGCGCTGTTGGAACCGGACAAATCACGCAGAGCGGATTATTATAAGAAGGCTGTTCAATTAATTATGGAAGATATCCCCGCCGTATTTCTAATGCACGTAAAGGAGTTTTACGCATATAATAAAGAGAAGATAAAATCCGTAACCATTTCACCTTACGGAACGGTTCGCTATGATAAAATTATTTTAAGATAACTAAATGAATCCTATCGATAAAATAACAAAAAATTTGCATATTCAGACAAAGTTTTTTCTATATTTTTCTCTATTAAGCTTTGTTATAACAAGCTTTGTGCTGCTTACGGTTTTCTATTTCCAAAAACAGGCGATATTTGAAAAAGCCAAAGAGAAAGCCTTTGAACTAACGCGTATTTTGGCCTACAGCAGCGTAAACGCCGTTTTAATGGATGATTATTCTTTGTTACAATTGTTAATCGACAGTATGAGCGACAGCCCGGACATTCGCTTCATCGCCATTCTCGATACCTCCGGCGCCGTTTTGGCGGCCAGCGACCCCGATTTACGCGGCGCTCGATATCGCGACGAGCTCAGCCGCAAAGCGCTTGCCGAAGACAATTTTATTATTGAAAACGAATCTGCCCGCGGCGGCGACGATGTATGGAATACCGCCGTTTTAATCTACAATCTTAACGATCCGGTAGGAATCGCGCGTTTAAAATATTCCGTGCATAACGCCTACGGAAGCTTGGCGAACACCATCGCCGCAATCGGCCTATTCGCTCTATTATTGAGTTTTTTTATGGCCTATCAACTGGCCAAAACTTTTTCTGCACCCATTAAGCAAGTCGTTAACTTGGCGGAAGAGTACGGTAAAGGAAATTTTAAAGCGGAAATCGAAATAAAGCGCAATGATGAGATAGGACAGTTGATATCTTCTCTTAACCTGCTCTCGCATAAACTCCAAGCGCTTATAGAGGAAAAGGTTAACAATGAAAACCTGATGATGATCGGCGAATTTAGTTCTTTTATTATGCACGATATTAAAAACCCCCTTGCTGGTATCTATCTGCTGGCGGAAGGCATTAACTATGCCATATCCGATGACGACCCCTTAAAAGAGTACAGTAACGAACTGTTGCTGTCGGTTAAAAAGGTGCAGGATTTTACACAACAGACGCTCGATATCGCCCGAATAAATAAAATTACCTTACAATTGATAGACATCCGTAATTTAATTCAAAAAGCCATAGAGGATGTCAATCTAAAAGATGTAAAAGTAATAACGCATTATGATCCCGCTTTTACGGGAATACACGCCGATGAGCGTATGCTTTCCATGGCCGTACGCAATTTGCTTATTAATGCGGCGGAAGCGCTTAGGCTAAACGGCACAATCATTATCAAAACAAAAAAAATAGATAACGAAGGCATAATTATTATTGAAGATAACGGCATCGGTATCAATAAAGAGCGTTTAAAAACCATTTTCAGGCCTTTTATTAGCGATAAACCCGGTGGGCACGGTATGGGATTGGCCATGGTAAAAAAGGCGGTGATCAGTCATCACGGAAAAATTAAAGCCGAAAGCGTATTAGGCAAAGGAACAAAATTTACCATTACTCTGCCCTTGAACGGTTTATTTTAAGACAAATATGAACAACAGACGGAGTGTTTCATGTTTCGAATATTAATTGTCGACGACGAACCTTCTATGCTTAAAGGCATTAAACTGCAATTGATTTCCAATAAAACGTATGAGATTGCCACGGCAGCAGATCCCAACGCCGCAATAAAAGCCATAAAAAAAAGCGAATTCGACTTAATCCTTTCGGATCTGATGATGCCTAAAATAAGCGACGGTTTGCGCGTTATTAAAGCCGCAAAAAAACAATGGTACAATCCCTATGTTTTAATCATGACCGCTTTTAACGATACCGCCAATGTCGTTCAATCCATTAAGATGGGGGCGGACGACCTAATTATAAAAGGATTCACTCCCGAAGAGATAAAATTTCGTATTGAAACAATGTTGAAACGTAAAGAACAAATCGATCGCTTAACTATCCGCGCTTCAATTCTCCAGGAGACTATTGATAAAGAGTACGATGATTATCAAATCATCGGTAAATCGCCCCATATCAAATCTTTATTTAAAAAAATCAAACAGGTCGCAAACGATGCCAACGCCACCTGTGTAATCAGCGGAGAAAGCGGTACGGGCAAAGAGTTGGTGGCCCGCGCTATTCATCGTTACAGCGCGCGCAATGAACGTCCTTTTATTCCGGTAAATTGTGCGGCTATTCCCGATACGTTAATTGAAAGCGAACTGTTCGGATATGAAAAAGGCGCGTTCACCGGCGCCGAGAGCGCTAAAGTCGGTAAATTTGAGCTGGCCGACAAAGGCATTCTTTTCCTTGATGAAATATCCGAACTGCCTTTGAATATTCAGGGACGATTGTTACGAGCGCTGGAAGAAGATCATATCATACGCGTCGGCGGAATAAAACCGCGTTATATTGACATTATGGTTTTAGCCGCTACCAATAAAGACCTGCTTGATCTCGTTCATCAAGGTTTATTTAGAGAAGATTTATACTATCGTCTCGCCGTTGTTGCAATAAAAACCGAACCGCTGCGTAACCACAAAGACGACATACCCGTTTTAGCGCATTATTTTGTTAATCGATTAAATAAAGAGCGTAATAAACGTCTGCGCCTTACCGATAACGCCGTAAAAAGATTGGCGGAATACGACTTCCCCGGCAACGTGCGCGAACTTCGGAACATAATCGAAGCGGCCTTTGTTTTTTCCAACGATGTATTGATCGACGCCGATAATCTTATTTTTAATAAAAATAAGCGCAATGTAAAAAAAGACAACCTTAAATATGAAGAAGCCTTGGAACAATTTGAACATGAATATTTTTCCAATCTCCTAAACGAAACCGATTGGAAAATGATGGACGCAGCGAAAAAGGCGGGCTTAACCAGACAGTGGCTTTATAAAAAATTAAAAAAGCTCGGCTTGAGCGAATAAGAAGCCTCATTAAACGCAAGACGTAAAAAGCTAAAAAATGGACGTTAATTGATATAAACGGAGTTAAGATTTTCCCAACCTCAAAGCGATTTGCATGCCGGAAACAAATGAAAAGACAACGATTGAGTATAAAAAACGTAACTTTAGCGCTCTGTTGTCGGTTGTGTAGCTTTGCTATGGGAAAAAGCCGAAAAGGATTTCCTCTCCGGCTTTTTTATTTGTATCTGTAATTCGATAAATTATAAATATTTTATAGGCGACGTTATCGATTCCTTCTTTCGAAGGAATGGCAAATATTCTCTCCACTCCTGTCATTCCCGAACGTTTTTATCGGGAATCCAAATCTTACCTTTTGCTGAATTCGGATTGTCCCAGTAAGTCGAACAATGGCGTCTCCGTGACTGTTGCTATTGTCTTCATTAATTAATTTGCAAGGCTATATTCTTTACAAAGCTGTATTCTATTATAATATTATGTTACTGATCCAAATAATGCTCGGCGTCCAAAGCGGCCATACAGCCGGAACCGGCGGCCGTGATGGCTTGACGATAGATTTTATCCTGAACATCGCCGCAGGCAAAAACGCCTTCGATATTGGTTTTCGTACTTCCCGGAACCGTTTTAATGTATCCCGTTTCATCCAAATCGAGTTGTCCCTCAAATAATTTGGTATTGGGAATATGTCCGATAGCCATAAAAACGCCGTCAACGGCCAGCTCGCTGATTTCTCCGCTTACTGTATCTTTTAATTTAACGCCGGTAACAAAATCGTCTCCTGTAATTTCATCAACCACTTTATTAAACAGAAATTCGACCTTGGGATTTTCTTCCCCTTTTTTTACCATAATCTTAGATGCGCGGAACTCGTCTCTGCGGTGCACGATATATACTTTTTTAGCAAACTTGGTCAAAAAAGTAGCCTCTTCCAAAGCAGAATCCCCGCCTCCGACTACAATAACGTCTTTCTCTTTATAGAAAAAACCGTCACAGGTAGCGCAGGCGGATACGCCTTTACCCATATACTTCTGCTCTGATTCAATACCCAGCCAACGCGCCGAAGCGCCGGTTGAAATAATGATCGTATCGGCCGTATAGGCCGCCTCTTCGCCTTCAACCGTAAAAGGTCTTTGAGAAAGATCAACCTTTGTGGCCGACTCAAACTGCACTTGCGCGCCAAATTTTTTAGCCTGTTCGCGCATATCGTCCATTAATTGCGGGCCTGTAATTCCGGAAGGAAAGCCCGGAAAATTTTCCACTTCCGTAGTAATGGTTAACTGTCCTCCGGGTTGATCGCCTTCAAGAACCAAGGGGTTAAAGCCGGCTCGCGATGTATATATTGCCGCGGTTAAACCCGCGGGTCCCGAACCGATTATTATTACTTTATAATGTTTACGTTCAGCCATCTCTGCACCTTTCTATTTTTAAGTATCGGAATTTTATCGTTCACTGATTAACCTTCTTTTCCTATAACGTCTTCTATTCCCAACTCCTCATAAAACGCTTATTCTTTACATTTACATATCCGTTTTTGATGCACCTTTTATAGGCGCGTTACAATTTTTTTATTCAAAATATTTCCATTATTCCGTAAACGCAGTCTTAATAGACGAGCTATTTCCCGTGTTCCTCTTTTGCCGTTTCTTCGCGTAAATCTTTTACCAATCCGGCGTATTTTCTTTCGATTTTAAAGCCGAAACGATAAAAATATTCGGGACGAAAAAAACCGGTTGTAACATAATGGAAACGTTTACCTCGCATTCTGCTCAAGAATTCGTTCATTACGCCTTCGCTGATGCCTTTTTTACGATAGCGTTGTGAAACGACTATTTTTTCCATATAAACGGTAAGATCGTCCAAAATACTGTAAAACAAACCGCCGATCACATGACCTCGCTGTGCGATAGCAAGTAAAAAACGATGTTCCGGTTTAAACTTTACGGGCAGGTTGGAATCCAAAAACAGTTGATGTAATTTGGATATTTCCTTAGGAGATACCGGCCTGCGCACAAAATAACTTTCTCCGTCGTAATCTTCCAACTGAACAACAACATCGGCCATTGAGTCGCCTTCGCCCTGCGCGCTGATAAGCTCCGCAAAATCCGTCGGTTTTAAATGCGGATAACTTAAACGCGTTAAGAAAAACTGTTCTTTATCGTTAACGTCAAACTCTTTTTGAATAATGGAAATATGCATAACACTTTCATCATGTGATATTTTCTGTAAGCGCTGTTTATTCAACAGTTCAAAAAGCGCATCTTTAACGGCCTGTTTGGAATCTGAAAACACGGTTTCGAGAAAAAAGCGCGTTCTCGTTTCGGGATACATTTTTTCCAATTCCTGAAGGTTATACGTATCATAAAGCTCATTTAATGTGCGCGCCTGCGCCGAAAGATCGGCGTCGGAATTCAATTCATACCAGCGATGAAAACGACGAATGGCAAAATAGAGATATTTCGGAGTATAGCCACGTTCTTTTATTTGCGATAAATAGGCGCTTATTTTTTCTTTTAATACTTTATTTTTTATCGTTCCGTCCGACAGTATTTGTTCGATTTCGCGGATGGAATCATCCGTCCCCAAGGCATCAATGATACCGGACATCATATAGTAACAAATATCATTCCGTTTTAATTCGAGGTATTTATTTTCAACGGGAACAACAAAATGTTTATAAAAATAATTAAAAATATTACCCGCTTTCGATTCATTTTTTCGATTGCTGATAGAAATCAACCGCTGACCGGTTTGATAATCATGAGCGGGAATAACAATATTATGCACATCCATATTTTTTATAATCATTTTACGGCCGGTTCTTTTCCAAAATCTTATATGCGCGGCCATCGCCGTCCAGACAAAAAACGGCCACACATGCCCCATGCGTTTGGCCTCGTCGCCTTTTTTACGCATGGAACGCTGCAACACTTTACCCACGCTATAACCACTGTTATATTCCTGAGTATAAACGTTTTTCGATTTCCAATAACCGCCGAAATCGACAAGAAGCTGTACGCCTCCGCTTTCCATTCCGGCCAGAATCTGCCAGTTAATTTCATTTAATGTTTTTTGGGTAGCCCTCTTATTAAACATATTCAGTTGAATATCATAACCGCCCTGATAACGGGTTTGAACGGATAAACGATAATAGGCGAGTTCTTCCGTTTCCCCGATAGCGCTAATCCAAATACCGCCCGGCGGGATATCATATAATCGAATAACATTTCCGCCTGAAAACAAGAAAATAGACTCCCTGATTAGAGAAGTATTTTTAATAATATCCAATATACGCTCTCGCTCTTTTCCGTCGATTTCATCTTCGAAAATGGTAACATCCTGCCATTGATATTCAACGCCTGTTTCCACATCTACAGCCACAAACTGGTTTTCGCCGATCCATTTACGAAACCCTTTTAGCAATTTTAATCGCGCTTTGGAAGCCATTTCTTTGAGAGAATCGGACAAGGGGGCCATTTGAAATGTCGCTATCATCTGTCTAACGCGTTTATAACGCGTAGGATGTTTAATGCCGTACGTCGCCAACAAATTGAACAAACCGCCGATCAATTTTTCATTAAAATTCTCTTCCGCCGGTAAATCAAACAAACTTTGGACAATAATATCATTAATAGCGTTAAGAGAATCTTTCCCTTTGCGCATTTCAATAAATCTGTCAATAATATCGGCCTCAAACAGGTTGGTAAATTCATACAAATATCGTTCGATATATCGGCGCAGCTTATCTTCGGAAAGGATGGACGCGCCCAGTAAAAAGACCTCTTTGCGTACGTTTTCATTAACCACAATCCCCGGTTTCCATAAAATAGAAACAGCAAGGTTGCGGATGGGCAGTTTCTCGTCGGATAGAATAAACGACAGATACTTTACGCCGAGCATGGCTTGTTCATAATTGGAAGATTGTAAAATTAAAGCCGAAAGATGTATTCCCGAAAGCGACTTTTCCTCCGATTCGTACAAAGCCTGCAAAGCGAGATAAATCTCCTTGGAAATAATTGCCGGGCTTTTTAAACGTACAAAATGAAATCGGTCACCGGCTTCGTCGAGTCGGTACCATTGAAAGATCAAATCTCCAGTAAAATTCACAACGCCTTCATTGCCGAGCCAATAGTATGGATTAGCGAGAAAATCATTAAAATCGATTTGCTTTTCGGGGACTCTATAAATATAATTCCCCATTTCAAAAACACTGTTTTGCGCATCGATACAGTGCATTTCCAAAAGCCGGCCATGCTTTGTAATCAACAGGCCGTCATCCGTCATTTTCAGATGATTGGTCAGAAATCCTTTTTCGCGCACAAACCAGTTTGGCACGCGAATTTCTTTAAGCCCCCAATTAATTGAAATATAGTTCTTTTGATACATAGAATAGATCACATCGTCAAAATTACTTTCTATAACGCGCCTTTTATAGGTTCCCTTCGGCGTTATTTCGCCGCGTTCTTCCGTAAAGGGGCGTTTGATAATGCGATAATCTATTATCCGTTCGTAGGGAGCCAGGAACTTGTTAACGGTCACCAAAACCGAGGAAAAATATTGATCCATCTCGTCTTCATTCATTCGTTTAAGTTTACCTGAATCATTTTCATAGTCGGGATAAATTAAAACGGTATTAAAGGGACGATGGTCGCCGACGAGGAAGACCTGTTTGATAAATTCCATATCCCTAAAATAATTTTCTATTTTCTGGGGCGCTATGGTTTCACCCTTTATATTTTTATATATCTCCTTTTTACGGTCGATTATTTTATAATAGCCCTCTTCATCTTGCACCATAATGTCGCCGGTAGCGAGCCAGCCGTTATCAAATCCCACAGGCGTATCGCTGCCGTCGTAATAACCTATTGAAACATAAGGTCCTTTTATCAACAACTCGCCGTCTTCGGCCAATTTCATTTCTATTCCCGGCAAAGGAAGACCCAAAGTATTTTCGCGATACTTTCCGGGCGGCGTCATGGAAATGCCCCCTGTTGCCTCAGTCATGCCGAAACCGCTCATCAATTCAACGCCGTATTTTTGAAAAAACCGAAAAACATCCGCTTCAAGATAACCTGCCGCCGAAAGCCCGAATTTTAACGATCCGCCCGTCGCCTTCGTAACCGTTCCCCTGATAACATCGTCGTCATCGAATTCAATATTGACCTTTTGCGTAATATGCTCATAAAGCTGATACCATTTTTTAGGAATACTGATAAAAATAGTCGGTTTTACCATTTGCATATTTAAGAGCATGGTTGATAATGCGGGATTTTCCATAAAGGCATACTCGGCGCCCCAAAAGATCGAACCGGTCATTTCAAACCAACGTCCGAAAGTATGGAATAAGGGAAGATAGGCTAAAAACCGATCCTTGTCGCCGATTTCGGGAATTGCCATCGCCCTGAAAAAGCGTTTTGAAACAAGATTCAAATGTGAAAACATTATGCCCTTGGGATCGCCTGTTGTTCCCGAAGTGTACATAATGGTCGCCAGATTATCGATTCGGATGCTGTGAAGCATACTGTCTATGAGCTTTCTATCTACCTTGCTCGAATTTTCAATGAATTCGTCAAGCGTTATAACCCACTCTTCTTTCGCCGAGCCGTGCAGCATTACGGCTTTTTTCAAATATTTAAGATTGTTTTTTATAGATTTTAGTTTAGCCAGCTGCTTTTCATCGGAAAGAAGCATCAAAGAGGCTTTTGTTTGATTTAAAATATATTCCACATGCTGCGCCACGGAGTTAGCGGGAATCATAACATTGACAATGCCGCTTGTCAGGCAGGCAAGGTCGAGTTCCGCCATAAGAAGGCTGTTCTCCATCAAAAAAGCGACTTTATCACAAGAATCTCCCTTATCATTTAACAAATTACTTATGAGCGCCTTGGCGTAATCTTTCATCTTCAGATTTACGTCGCGCCAAGTATGCGCGACAAGACGATCCCCGAAAAGCTCATTAAACAATACTTTGTTGGAATATTCTTCTAATCGTTGTTCAAACAGTTTATTCAAATTATAATTACTGTTTTTAATCAGCTTAATAATGAGGGATTCCCATTTCCTTTCACCGTAAATTTTCTTTAAAAATTCCCTGCGCCTAAATAAATTCAGATAATTATGGGTAAGCGCTTCGAAATCCGCCGGTTTTTTTAGCAGTTTTTCGGCAAGAAATCCACCGAAAGCAAACATTATTTCAGGGTCGATCCGTTCACAAAAATATTCCACTAACCCCGTTAAATTTATGGAGTTAAATAATTCATTCCACTGTTCTGCGTCTATTTTTTCCGTATCCTCTATTTGCGCGCTTATAAGGGCCATTTTAGCGGAAAGAGCTTCGATCAGGATTTTTTTGTCGTCGTATTTTAATGACTCGCTGCCGGCTTGGACGGCCGACACGATATCGTTAATGGAAAGCGTTTGCATTCTTTTCTCCACACGGCTTTATAGGAAAATCTTTATAGTTTAATAATTACTATACTAAGAAAGCAAAAAAAAGATTGTTTTATTTCAACTTGAAATAATTAATCGCATTTAGTCGGTCTAATCGTTTACAAATCACAAGCGTCACATACATTTCCGCAAATTTCAAGCAATAAAACAACAATATGTGTTTTTTAATCGATCCGATTATTCCGTATAATTGTTTAAATAACAAATTCTTTTGGATTTATTTTATATTGGGCCGTAATCATTATGATTATATAATTAAAACCGAAAACTCTTTAATGCGCTGCTTTTACATTAAAACGGTCCCCATTGAATAAGAACGGGCGGAATGAGCATGGCCATGCCGATTGTAAAAAACACGACCATTAAGGGCAGTATCCATACAAACCATTTTTGAAAAGGAATGCGCGCCAATCCGAGTACGCCCATCGTTACACCGGATGTAGGTATGATTAAATTGGTAAATCCGTCGCCGAACTGAAAAGCCAATACAGCAGTCTGCCGTGTAAGACCAAGAATATCGCTTAAAGGAGCCATAATAGGCATGGAAAGCGCCGCTTGTCCGCTTCCCGAGGGTACGAGGACGTTTATCATGCTTTGGACGAGAAACATTAACTGCGCCGACAGCAAAGGATGTACGCCGAGGATAAGTCCGGACAAATGATGTAATACGGCGCCCATAATGCGCCCGTCCGTAGCAATTATTAATATTGAATGCGCCAAGGCTATTATAAAAGCTACATTCACCAATTGCGCTGCGCCTTCTACAAAGGCATTGGCAATCTGATCTGCTTTAAGATGAGAAATAATGCCGGATAAAAGTCCCAATCCCAGAAAAAGAGCGGCAATCTCTTCGATATACCAATCGAAATAGATAACGCCGATTATCAACCCGGTAATAGCGAGCGCAAAAAGCCATATAATAGACTTATGCGATTTAGACATCGGCATGTCCTTGTTATTATCATCTCTGTTCCTTGCCTCTTTTTCCCGCCAATACTCATCGATTTTATACATGGGGCTTTTTTGCGGATTCTTTAAAATTTTCCGACTGTACAGAACAACAAAAAGAACTGCCGCGGTCGTAGTAATTAACCACACCAGCAAACGGTAGAGCATTCCTGAAAAAGGCGGCAAACCGGCGATACCTTGGGCAATCCCTACGGTAAAAGGATTAAGAAATGCTCCGGCAAATCCCGCCCCGGCGCCCACAAAAGGAATGGCCGTTCCCACAATGGAATCAAATCCAAGAGAGACAGCCAAAGGCACAAAAATTAAGATAAAAGGAATAACCTCTTCGCTCATTCCGTAAACCGAACCAAGTAACGAAAAAATCGTCATTGTTACGGGAATAAACAGAGCGCGCATAAACGAAGAACGCTTGTGCATCAAAGCAATCTTTTTTATCAGCGCATCAATAGCGCCGGTTTTTTGAATAACATAAAAAGCGCCCCCCACAATTAAAATAAAAGCAATAATATCAGCAGCTTTAATAAATCCTGAAATGGGCGCTTTCAATATGGCGTCAATACCCTGCGGACTGTTTTGTACTTCACGATAGGAATCGGGCGCTATCATTTTCCGCCCGTTAACGGTTTCGTAAGAGAATTCACCGCCCCCGAGTATCCATGTCAGAACGGCCGTTAAAACCATGATCGAAAATAGCAGAACAATTGTATCCGGCAATTTCAGTTTAAACAATTTTTCTTTCATATTTGATTCTTGTTGTTTCAGCCATCGTTAACAAATTTTTGCGTCTTGAGGCGATTAAATGTAATTTAATGTTATGGCAATGAAATTACTCGTAAAAACTTTTAAAAGCAACGTCTTTAACTTAAACGTTGCATGCGAGCCAAAATAAATCTATTAACAGATTACCATTATTAAAATTATACGAATTATAAAATGAGCGTCAGCATTACAAAAATTGAGAAATTGAAGAACAAACGCTACGGGCTTTACATTGATGATGATATTTTTCTTTTTGATATTGATGAAGATACATTAGTGCATTTTACTCTGTCCAAAAGCGCACAATTAACGCAAAATAAGATAGATGAGATAAAAAGATACGATCAATATGTAAGTTGTCTTCATCAGGCTTTGCGCTATCTTGAACGTCGTCCTCACTTAAAAAAGGAGCTTTACCGTAAATTAAAGCAGAAATCTTTCCCTGATCGTAGCATCGAACAAACAATACATTATCTCGAGGAAAAACAATACCTCGATGATATAGATTATATCCGCCGTTTTATTAACGATCGCTCGCGATTAAAGAAAAGCGGATTTTTACTCATAAAAAAGAAACTTATCGAGAAGGGCGCCAGAGCGGAAGACGCCGAACAGCTTTTACTGCTTTATTATAACGAAAAACGGCAAATAGACAATGCCGTCGCTCTGCTTGAAAAGAAAATGAAAACGCTTAAGGAAATCGAATCTAATAAGAGGAAACAAAAACTTATACGCTTTTTACAGCAAAAAGGATATCCATGGCCCATTATCGAATCGGCTTTGAAAGAAAATGCCGGCGGTTAAATAACGCGCGTTGTGCGAATCAGGATGACTCAATTAAAATATTAGGTGAAGAAATAAATATTTTGACACATTATCGTATTGACAGGGTTATTTATTCTTTATCTATATAAATAGTACAATTGTCATTTCACATGGAACCGCTATGGAGTGGTGAAATCTTAAATTCATACTATTCAAAAGAAGAGAACGATTATAGAACCGTTTCGCTTTTTAGATTTCCCTCCCGCTTATGCGGATTCGAAATAACAAACGGGTAGGAATACCGAAAAAAATGCGCAAAAATGCACAACACTGTCATTTCATTCCCGCCACGCCGCGACACCGAAGCGCCATCCTAACCATAACGCTACTAACGGTATAATAGATCGGCAATCGTTTAATTTAGATAGCTCTTAACAAAAAACAATTTCAAACCTTTAAAAACAACTTGTTTTTATATAAGAAATACAAAAACAACCAAACCAATATCATTGCGCCGAAAGTATCGATGATTTTCACCCAGTCTTGCCCTATAAATGAAGAATAAAATCCCGAAAATAATTTATGCGCCGTATAGCGGAAATCGACGAAATGATAAACATAATATATAACCAGCGAGTTCATACCGATCACTTTGAAAAAGAAAGACCATTTTGTATAATTTTTAACGTCAATGAGCCAATAAAATATGCCCATGGCCATAAAAGAAGCGCCGCCGGTAACAAGAATAAACGAACTTGTCCACATCTTTTTCATAATTGGAAAATGCAGCCCCCAAATAAGCCCCAAGACGATAAGCGCTATACCGATTTCCAAAAGTAGTCCTGTTTTGCCCATGGGGCTTTTTTGCTCATTCCTTAAAATATCTCCTGCCCAGGCGCCAAGTATAGTCAGCGTAAAAGCCGGCAAGGATGTGGCCAAGGCGTTCTCGTCATAAATATGATTAATCAAACGTCCTGGCATAATGGCCCTGTCAATCCATCCGGCCAAATTCCCTTCCATGGTCATGTTTCCGGGGCCGTATCCGGGAACAGGTATTAAAAACATAGCCGCATAATAGGCCAGCAGAATACCGCCTACCCAATACAATCTCTTTCGCCATGAAAAATTAAGATAAAGTATTGTTGTAAAGAAAGTCGCCATGCCAATACGTCCAAGGACGCTTGAATAGCGGATATGAGCAGGATCAAATATATTTATGGGACTGTTTTTATATATAATACCCAAAATCATAAGAATTATCATACGCTTAAACGCTTTTTTATAAATATGGATATTATCCATACCTTTTTTTAACTGACTATTAATTGAATAAGAAAGAGATATACCGGAAATAAATAGAAAAAGAGGAAAAATAAAATCATAAAAAGTTATGGGTTCTAACCACCCCGGATGTTCCATATTATGCGCTAACGTATTCAACCAATTCCAATCCGTTTTACCATACATAAGATGTATAAAGGCGCCGCCGCCCGAGATCATCAGCATATCGGCGCCGCGTAGCGCATCCAACGATTTCAACCTTTTTTTTACAAAATTTTCTTCCATACAATACTCCTTTATCAATTAGCGCCGATATGCGCTTTGCTGGTTATTGATACTAAAATTTAAATACAAAAGATTATAACCAAGACTAAGCGGAAAGCGTTAACGTCCAAACCAACTATTTTTTATTGTCCTATTTATGATAGTAAACCACTTTATGCAGCTTTTTCCAAGCGCCGCGCGTGAAGTCCGGATATTTAATGGGCAAACCGTGATTGGCAACCGATTTTTCGGATAACTCGGCTAAAGCCGACCACTCGGCTGCATCATAAACATCCTGATCTAATGGCAAACCGTTGCGCAGACAATATATCAAGCGATAATCCATAATAAAATCCATACCGCCATGCCCGCCAACCTTTTTAGCTTCTTCTCCTATCTCTTTTATTATGGGATGTTCATATTTTTTTAACAATTTCTGTAATCTCTCGCCTTCATACGGCTCCAAATGCCCCTTATAATCTCCGCCCAGCGTATCTTTAGCCACCATCTGGACAGGATATTTACAAGCATAAGCTTTGGTGCCGACTACCATCTGAATCCTGCTATAAGGACGTGGGTTGGAAACGTCATGCTGAATCATTAACGTTTTGCCATTTGCCGTTTTAATCAGCGACGTATTGACATCGCCGTTTTTATACTCTTTTGTTGCAAATCTTGAATCTTTCCCAAACTTATCGACTGCATATTCCGTCATTCCAAACTGATCGCTCGACATAGAGACAACATATTCCATACGGTCGCCACGGTGAATATTTAATAAATGACAAAGGGGACCGAATCCGTGCGTCGGATATAAATTTCCATTTCTTGTCGCATTCTGTTCCAAACGCCACATTTTCCAATAGCCGCCTTCATGCGGATCGGTTTGAAAATTATGATGACGTAAATCATGATTATAAGCGCCTTCAACATGGACAACCGTACCAAAAAAACCTTCTTCGGCCATTCTGTGTTCTGCCATTTCAAAATAGTCATATACGCAATTTTCCAACATCATAAAATGCTTGCGTGTTCTCTCCGATGTATTGACCAATTGCCAGCATTCATCTATCGTTAACGCGGCAGGCACCTCTGTTACGGCATGCTTGCCATGTTCCATGGCATAAACGGCCATTGGCGTGTGGTGCGCCCAATCCGTAACAATATAAACCAAATCTATATCGTCGCGCTCACAAATTTTTTTCCAATCCTCGGGCCCCGTATAAGCATCGGCTTTGGGCAAACCGTTATCGGTTAAGATTTTTTGCGCTCTGTCAACCTTCCATTGTTCCAAATCGCAGATCGCTTTAATCTTTACACCTTTAATATGCATATATCTTGACACCGACCCACTGCCGCGGTTACCCAGTCCGATAAACGCAATACGAACCGTATCAATCGGCGCAGTGCGCAATTCCAATACATCGGTCTGACCGGCAGGACGCGGCGGTTCCGGAAACATTACAACCGGTTCGAACGTTTTGTTTTTGTCGTAATTATTATCCTGTGAACAGGACAATAATCCGACTAATAAAATAAGCGCCATTCCCGTAAACATTGATAATCTCTTCATTATTCTTTTCTCCTTAATTTTAGCTATGTGAACATTAATTGTTTAACCATAAACCGACTATTTTTTCCATATTTGCCGTATTTTCAATTTGCTTGACTTGCGGATATTTTTCCATACCGATAGATTTAAACACCTCTTTTGTAAATTTCAATTCATTTTCCAAAACATCACGATTTGCCAAACGCCCCAAGTGATCTCTAATATTTATTAAAAATAATTTATTCGGTGTAACGGCGGCGCATAAATCCGGCAAATCATAGGCGGTTAATACGCCTTCAACAAACGGCGGGTAACTTTCCACACAATAGTATTGATGCGTAACGATGGATTTATACGAAATCAGCGGATTAATTAATACCACTTTTGAAAAATCTTTTTCAAATGCCTGCACATGCAACAATGATGCGGAGAGAAGCTGCCCGTCGGCTATGGCATAAATATCTTTACCCTTAAACCATGGGGACTGTTTTATAAAAAGAGTGAGACGTTTAATATCGGCAGCTTGTATGCCCACAAGACTTTTGTTTTGCAAAATAGCCGCAAAATAATTACTATAAGCCAATTTCCCATATTGACCAAAAGAATATTCATATGACTGCTGTTTCATTTCCCCGATTGTGATTAAATCCGCCGCCAAAACGGGATGGCCTTTATTTATAAAGGCTGCGATTTCACCGTTCTCATTAAATCCGGCTTGTTTTCCGTTTTTATTTAAATATAGAATTGGCGGAGCGCTGATATTCCCAGGTAAAAAAAGAAGGAATGGAATAGGATAATCACCGTTTTCGCCGTTGATGAAATATTTTTCAACGGAATAAGCGGGATATTGATATCGTCCGCAAAAAACACTATTCTCCACTTTTTCCGGCGCCTTATAACCCGTTAATTTTTTAGCTGCGGAAATAACATCTTTCAAATGTTTTTGCGGATTCTTTCGTGCTTTTTCTATTTTTTTCAACAGCTTTTCCGCTTCTTTTTTATTCAAGCTAAAAACCGTCTCACTGTTAAATTGTGTTGAAATCTGCCCCGTTTCGGTTATCTGAAGCTCTTGCGCGAGCGGTTTTACTTCCAATTCTTCCGCAGTCCCCCTAACATCAAATTCTCGTTGAAAAAAAGCATAACGTGCTTCTCTGTTTTTCAGGGTTATGGCATGAACCGTGTCGTCCTCTGCTCTGCCGAAATTTTCCGCAGCATCAAAAACATCATATACTTTCTGTACTTCCGTCTGCGTTTCCTTAGCGCCCTGTATGCTAAAAAAATCACGGGTCGTGGTTATCATTAAAGCCGGTTTCGGAATACGCACTTCCAACAAATCGGCAAAATCAAGTCCGAACGCCAGACCGTGATATAAATTCTGTTCGGCATCCTGCGGGCCGGCGCTTTCAAACAGACGCCGCATACTCGTTATAAAGCAAGTCGGCGCCGCGGCGGCAATCCGATCGTCATAAGCCGCTATAAAGGTAGTCTGCGTTCCTCCCCCTGAAATCCCCGTAATGCCGATGCGCGACGCATCCACCTCTTTGCGTGTAAGTAAATAATCAACGGCGCGAATACCGTCCCATATAAAATAATTGGCAAGTCCCTTTCCCGCTAACAATGTTTGCAAGCCGGCGTACATATGTTCGGCTACCGAACCGCCAATCAACGATTTTCCCGAATCGGGAGAATAGTATTGCAACCGTTCCCCCTGTCCAATGGGATCAAAGGCCAAAACGATAAACCCTTTTTTTACAAGATTGATACAGGTCATTTGTTTATTAGGATCGCGGAAAGCATTATCAATATGTCCACTGGCGAAAATAACAGCCGGCGCCTTGCTTGTTAATCTCTTCGGAACGAACAAAGCCGCCGTTACGAAAAAGTGCGGACGGGATTGGAATACAACTTTTTCGATACGGTAATCTCCCATGTCGCTTATACCAAGAACTTGAGGCTGTAAAGGCGTTTTTTCCGGCAACCGACCGGCAATATTTTGCAATATCTTTTTTACCTGCCGCTGCCTGGTTTGCCAATCCGCCTTTGTGGCCAGCTTATCTATTTGTTTTTCTCGTTTGCTAACCATTTTTTCGGCTTCGGATAGATAATGATTATATAAGGCATGTTTCACATCGTTGTACTTATACCAGCCGTCCAATACGTTCATATTTTGCGATTGGGAGAATGCCTTTAACGGGAGCAGCGCCACCATAATGAATAGAAATCCTTTCATTTTAAATCGCCTTTTCCTTAATATTTTTATTTTAATTTTTTTCCGGGTATAATCTTTATTTGTAAATATCGCATTTCGTTTTTGTCGTCTTTACCGTAAACGTCCAAAACCGAAGAGGGCGCAGATCCGGCGCGAACGGTTGCCGTATAAAATTGTTTTAACGGTCTTTGTGCGCCTATTTTAACCGATTTGCTTACCGTATGATTCCCTTTTAAGGATATTTCCACCATGCGATTTTCTTTAATATTATTGTCCCCTCCATGAACATAGTAAAACACAAACAGACGATAATCTTCAGTAACCTGAAACCTTCCCCAACCCGGCACGATTTCATCTGTCCCGCCTATTATAATTGTTTTTTTTAAAACAACTTTTCCGTCGTCAATAATGGCGAAATTAAGTGATTCACTTTGCCTTTCATCAGGGAAGAATTTCTCTTTTAAACGCTCGTCAAGCGCCCGCTCATACCATAAAACATACACACTCCCATCCGGCGCAACCCATAAATCTGCAGGGAAAATTCTTCCGCCGGTTTTCTCACGGCTGGCAACTTCCACCCATTTTTCAAATCTGCCCGTAGTAATATCATTTGACCATGTATAAAATAGTCTTCTGAAATCATAGTCCCATTTTTTACGGGTCAAATTATATTTATATTCTCTCCAATTTTTTTTGGGTTCCTGAATATCGCTGATTCCGAGAAAATATACTTTTCTATTTTTTAATTGAACGGCCGGATAACAGACGCGGATAACATCATGCTCCAAGGTTTCTTTATAATCGGCAGGAGGCCAAACTAATTTGCCGCAAGCGCTCCACTTACCGTTTTTATCCCTAAAAGACCACTCAGCGTGCGTATAACCGATATTTTGAAAGAGAATCATCTCTCCCGTATTACCGTCAACGGCAAAACTCCTATAGGAGTGATCCATGAACGGCGGATTTCCATCCCATACGGGTTTCAATATTTCGTACGGGTTATCCGGATGCGCCGCGTCAAATTGGAGAATTTGAGGCTCGGCCGCTCCATATTTCACGCCTGGCGGCACGCGCGAAGGGTTAACAGATAAAAGCAGACGACCGTCTTGCGTCACGCCAAGCGGGCAGGGTTCCCGCGTGCGTTCTTTCGGATCAGCAAGCAGCTTTTTCCAACCGTTTTTTCTCCTCTCAAAAAGCATCCAGCGCGTATTGCACAACGGCGGAACGTCTTTTAATGTTTCGATACCCGAGGCAAAGACACTGTTTTTATAACGCACAATACACGTATTGCCATGCGCCCACATAGGGCCGGCGCCGTTGTTAGCCGGTTCATAAACATAAACGGAATCCTCCGCTATCAATTTTATTTTGAAAGACTCATCCTGTGAGCAGCCGTAAATCGCGATTAAAAGCAACGGAAAAAACATAGTCGTTATAAAATTGCTTTTATTCATAAATTTTTACCGCCTCTCTCATTTAAAATGACTGTTTTAATAGTTTTTTTATTTTATTTGCAGCACAGCCCAGGCTAAAACAAGTAACGCTCCGACAAACAACCATGCATAAATAAATCCCAATAAATCTTCCCTATAACGTTTAAAAAAACCTTTCCAACGCTCGGCCTTAAACCATGACGGTAAATCCAACAGCAATAAATCATGACCCAAGTCGGCCGCTAAGGGTTTTTGTCCGTTTTTTATACGGTCTTCATCGGAAAGCAACAGCATCTTATTAAAGAAAGCGTCTATTCGCTGCGGCTCTTCCGCTTTTGTAAGTAAACTGACGACAATTAAAACAATAAATCCGACTAACATGGCCCAGCCGAAAGGTTCGGGCTGCCATTTATAAACGATTTCCATTTTCCCCGTGGCGGCATAGTTTAAATAATAATAAAGAATAAAAGCCGCCGAAACGCCGGAAATTGCCCCGTAGCGGTTAGCCCGTTTCCATAAAACGCCGGCAAAAATCATAATGCCCATAAAAGCGGCAATGGTTTCGATAAACAAAAATGCATGCAAAACACTGTTCACATAGATGGCAAAAAGGACGCCAAGCAGCGTTAACAACAAACTCGATATGCGACCGGTCATTAGTAATTGTTTATCGCTTGGACTTTTATTAATGAATTCTTTATAAAAATTCTGAGTAAAAAGCGCGCCCGTATTAACCATAAAGTTGGAAGCCGAAGACATATTGGCCGCAAGAATGGACGCGACCATCAATCCGGTTAGGCCCGGAAACAGCAGAATTTTAGTCGCATACCCGAAAGCGTCTTCGGGGTCGGTAAGATGTTGACCGTTTTTGATAACGAGAGCGGCAACGATCAAGCCGGTGAACGCCCAGCCGATGGTAACCGCGCGTTTTACAAAGGAGCCGTATGTTTGGCCGATTCTGCCGTCGCGTTCCGTTTTACCCGTCGCGCACATGGATACCATATGAGGCTGCGCCGTTATTCCCACTACGCCGTTCAAAGCCAGCATGGCAATGGTAAATGCGCCAATACCCAATTCAGGGCTGAACAGATCAAAAAAATTAGCGGGTAAAGCCTGTCTCATGGCCGATACGCCGCCGATCTCATTCAAACCGAGCGGAATCAACATTACGGAAAGAACGATTATCATTAGACCTTGGATAAAGGTTGCATAAGCGGAAGAAACCAATCCGCCGAAAAAACTGTAAATAATAAAAGCAACGGTCATTCCGTAAACCACGCCATCCGTCGACACCATCCCGCCCGTGGCGACAGATATTACTTTGCCGGCGCCTTTTAACATAGCGCCTTGCGCAAAAATGAAAAATAAGATGGCAAAAACGGAATAAAATACGGCCATGTTTCTGCCGTACCGATCTTCGACGATTTCACCTACGGTTGTGCGCTCGCTTCTCCTGTACCAGGGGGCAATCAACCAGTAAAAAGGCGTGATAACCATATTTTTCCATTGATACCATATAGCTGCAAAACCCATTTGAAAGCTGGCTCCCGTCTGCGCTACAAAATTTTCGGAATGCGTTCCGGCGCCAAAGCCCTGAGCGATCATGATCCATTTATTAAAGGATCGTTCTCCTCTAAAGAAACCGTCGCTGCTTTTAACACGTTTGGTAAGCCAAACACCGTATCCCGTTATGCCGAAAAAATATATCAATACAACCAACGTATCCAACCAGTGAAAGCCGCTCTCCATAAAAACTCCTTTACTGCCTTTTTATTAAATTATATCGGAATTTCAAAAAGTAATATCACCCTTCTTCTCTGCACAAGATGACGAAAGAGCTATCCATTAATTATAGCTCGGGTATCTCTTCTTCCCGCTACGCCTGTCATTACGACTCCGATGAATCGGTAGCGGAAATTCTTGGTCTCCTTTGGAGATATTACCGCGTTCCCTCGCTTGCAGGTAATATTCGCAAAGACAGCATAGCTTTCCATTTCCTTTTTTAAAGTGAATGTGTAGGGAGACAATTAATGAAATTTCCCTTTAAAGCCATTTCCGTCACACAATTATTCTTTTAATAGGATCCCATACGACGCGTCTTTTTTCAACATAGGATTTGTGAGCCATTAACACGGGAACGGTATCCATAAAAGCTTTTTCAATATTACAAGCCGTTGCGCCGCCGTTTCGTATAACGTCTAACCATTCTTTAAAATGCAGATGTGTTATATCGATACTTTTTCCGCCGACCTTCGTATCCATCAACCCGCGTTCCGCATAATATTTTTCCGTTGCCGTCGTCAGGCCATCCAATTTGCGCCCCTGCCGCGGGTAAACATAAAACGGTTGAGACGGATTCATCAACCCGTTTTTTATGTTATCCCTATATTTATCGGAATTTCCGTCAACATACAACTTCACCGTTCCCCCCACTTCCATACTGCCGTCGTGCCCCATATAAACGCGACCCCGCGAACGGCTGTTGGCGAGAGTGGCGCTGTATAACATTGTAAAGTCTTTGTCGGGATATTCCAAAACGACCTGAAACGTATCCGGCATATCGCGCGTGCTTTTATCGTAATAGTAGATTCCGCCCGACGCAACTACCGATTTAGGAATACCGAAACCCATAATTTGATTCAATCCGTCAACTTCATGCGACATCAACTGCCCGGCTAAACCCGTGTCATAGTCAAAAAAGCGCGCCCAACCGTAATAACGGTCGAGACTAAACGGAACTTTCGGCGCCTTTCCCAGCCATAAATCCCAGTCGATGGTTTTTGCCGAACCGGGTTTGGGATTGCCGTTACTGTCCAAATCCCTATACCAAGCGCCCGCACGGCTATTGCGATTCGTCGTTACTTCCACCAGCGTTATTTTGCCGATAATATCTTTCTCTACAATTTCTTTGGCCTTTTTATACGATTCGCTTTTGCTTAATTGGTGTCCCAATTGAAAGACAATATTGCTGTTTTTCACCGTACGATAGACTTCATGCAACTCTTCTTCGGTTCTGGTCATCGCTTTTTCACAATATACGTGTTTACCCGCTTGCGCAGCGGCTATGGTCATTTCGGCATGATGAAAATCAGGAGTAGCTATGGTTACCGCGTCAATATCTTTATCATTCAGCAGATCCTGATAATGTTTATACTGTTTAACGTTTTTTACAGTTGACGCCTCACCGTTGGGTTGAACGCCGTGCATGGCCAAATTCATCCCTTTCTCTCTATGCAAATCGAACACATCGCAAACGGCGCCAATTTCAACATTCAGCATCTCCTGATTATGATACATTTCCAGCGCTTTTTTTGCGCCGATTGATTTACTTTTTGCTTTTGCATTATACCAGTCCGGCGATACATAACCAAGCGCTTTTAAATGCGCTGTTGCCCTACCGCCTACGCCGATTATGCCGATGCGCAGCTTCGGCTGTAAATTTCTGCTAACAGCGGGAGCCTTTGGTTTACTATTATTATCTAACCCCAAATCCAATTTCGCTGTTTTCTTTTTTGTCTTTTCCGCCGATCTTTTGGTCCAAAAATCAAATGCGAAAACGCCAAGCAGAGGCGTGGCAGACAAACTTTTCAGAATATCTCTTCTCGATATTTTAATACCATCCTTAGCATAACTATTTTTATCTGCCATTTTTTTGCATCCTATATTTTTCAATTAACATATCTAATCCCAATACATTGCCTGTCGGGAAAATGTAAATGATTAACAAACAGAAAAACTCCAACAGGTTCCTATCGACAAAAATATTGCCCCCGTTAAACGGCGGCGCCGCTATGTAATAACTTAATATCATTACGGCTCCGAAAATAGCGCTTTTGGAAGAAAACAATCCTAATATCAACGAAAAACCGATTAAAATCTGTCCCCAAATATTAATAAAATTAACGACACTCAGTAGCGCCGGACTATTGGCAAGAAAATGAAAAAATCCGGCAAAAAGCCAATCGGATTGTAATAAAAATATTGCCGACGTCCACTGGGGATTAAAAAGTTTGTCCATCCCCTCGTATAAAAGATGATACCCAATGACCAAACGTAATATTACTAACACGCCCATTGCTGATTTTTCAGATAATGATTGCCCTATACCCGCTTTATTATTCATAGCAAACCCAACCTTATTATAGTACTTTACAATTTTTAAATATTTATTGTATATGCCCTATTTCAGTTTGTCCGATTAAATCGACAATGAAAAATAATTGTGTATCATACAATTATCCCAACATCTGCGCCCATGTTGTAATTCCCGCTTATTTTAAGCGGAAATCTGAATCTTCCTATTCGTGATTTAATTCCTACTTGCGCAGGAATGACAATGATGAACCGTTTTTTAATAACTCCGCATTAGCATCTTTGTCATTCTCCGATTCATCGGAGAATGACACTTTGGCGATTATACCAGCGCATTTTTCATTAATCCCTTCGCGAAGCTATGATCTACTTATATTTTTATAAAAGTCTTTACTTAACCGGTTAAGCGTGCATAGCGTATTTTTTATAACTTCAAATATATTAATTTCTTAAATATTATTAAGGTAGAATTATTCATTTCCAAATGACCTCATAATTTATATTGGGATCGTTTCTCTATCGTATAAATCTTTCATAAAACACCTTCACACATTAGGCCGCAATTTATAACAGTTTTATCTATTTGTCAAAATTTAAAAGCGTAACATTTATGAATCCGAAAGATTCCTGACCGGGTTTTATCAATCAATTCGCTAAACTTTGTTTCTTATTGTTGTTTAAACTTAATACAACAATCTGCGAAAGATGATATTCAACGTTATGAAGATTTTAAAGTTATAAAGCAAAACATACTACAACTCAAACATTTCTTGAAGATTAAAAATACAGCCTTATAGCATTTATAAAATTCTTTCTATATCATTCATATAAGGAAGCCCCATCCTTCCACCGATTTTTGTGCATGTTAAAGCGGCGGCCGCGATAGAAAAACGTAACGATTCCTTAAAATCCAGACCATTTAATAAAGAAACGGCAAAAGCGCCGTGAAAAGCATCGCCGGCGCCGGTTGTATCTACAGCCTTTACCTTAAAAGCGGGCAGCGCTCCTTCATCGCTCTCTCTTTTCCACAGTAAACCGTTTTCACCTAGGGTTAAAACCAAATTCGGCGCGTATTTTGACAATATCCTAAGAGCCTTACGCATATTCCTTGTTCGTGTAAATTGTTCGGCGAAAATCTGAGAACATATCAGATAATCGGTTTTATCCATAAGATACTCCGTTCCTCTATGTAAAGAGCCCGCATCAAGTATGGATATTATTTTATTTTTTCTGCAAAAGTCAACTAAATCGGGAGACAAATTGGGTTCATGGCCGTCAAAGAGAATAACTTTCGGCATCACATTTGAGAAATCGATACTCCCCGAATCAAGATAAGGCGTGGCGCCGCGATAATTAATTAAGGAGCGCCGTCCGTCTTTTTTGATTATGCTCACCGAAAAAGTAGTCGGCGCTTCGCCGCGAATAATCCAATCGGTTAAGACGCCCTCTTTTTGCAACTCTTCGAAATGCAGCCTACCGTAAATATCATTGCCCAAATAACCGGCAAAAGCCGAAGTAAAACCGAGACGCTTTGCGACAACGGCAGCATTAGCCGCCGGGCCCCCCCCGCAAGCGTAAAAAGCTTCGGCAACCATCTTTTCGTCTTCACGCGGATGGCTCTTCGTTACAAAACTCAAATCATAAGCCGCCGCTCCGACGCATAATATGTCGATTTTTTTCATTAGGACTTCCAATTTTGTCATAGAAAAACGCCAAAGTACAGGCGTATCAAAACAAAGGATATTTGGGAATACATAGCATTATTTTTGTAGGCGCAACGGAAGCTCCAGATTATTTTTTTCCAATAACTCTTTACGGCTAAGTATTTCTTTCGCGGCACCGTCGGCAATAATTTTACCTTTATTTAAAATTATCGCCCTCGAACAGGTATCCCATATCATGTCAAGATCATGCGAAGTAACAATAAAAGTTTCCTTGCGTTGATTTATCCATGATATTATGTCTCTGCGATGCGCAGGGTCAAGATTACTTGTTGGTTCGTCCATAGCGATTATTTGCGGTTTTAAGGAAAGAATCGTGGCAATGGATGCGCGCTTACGTTCGCCGAAACTGAGATGAAACGGAGAACGCTCTTCATAGCCCTCTAAATCGGTTTCTCTCAAAGCGTATTGCACATTTTCTTTAATCTGCGCTTCATTTAAACCGCTGTTTAACGGACCGAAAGCGATATCCTCATAAATTGTAGGACAAAACAACTGGTCATCCGGGTTTTGAAAAACAATCCCCAAAAGCGATCTGATTTTCGGCAGATTTTTTTTATTCAACGGCAGACCCAAAATATTTATCTCTCCGTCTCCCCGCCGAACGCCGTTTAACAAGGTTATAAAAGTCGATTTTCCGGCGCCGTTTGGTCCGATAATAGCTACTTTCTCTTTCGCGTAAATAGTTAGGTTAATATCCTTTAAGGCTTCAATGCCGTCCGGATAATTAAATGAAACATGCCTAAATTTAACCGCCTTTAAATCATCCATACAGATTTATCATCCCTTTTTGACATTATCTTAAAAGGCCATGCCAAGTTCAAAAATGAACTGTTCATTAAATTGCTCATCAAAAGCCAGATCGAAACGCAAGATTTCCACATAAGGGAACCTGACAATGAGACTTGCACCGAAACCGCTTATCAAATGATTAAATCTTAACTCGTCGGAATGTATCCAAACCTCGCCCGTTTCCACAAAAAAAGCGCCGTTTAAACCAAATTTAAGATTACGCATCATATAAGACGGCACAAAATCGGGCGCAGGCAAAGCGTAATATCTAATCTTCATTAAGGTGAAACGCGTTTCAAATTGTGCAATTACGTTATTACGTCCTTCGTTTATTTCATAAAAATGTCCGCGAATACGCTCCCCGTATCCGAGATAAACGCGATCATAAATCGGCAGCGATCCTACGGACTGGGTTGTCGATACACGACCCGCGAAAGTAAACGCGCCAAAGGTTTGATATTTACGCAAATCGACTTGATATTTCCAATAATCGAGATATTCCGTAAAAAGCCCGTTACGAACCAGCGCAACCATTGTTCTTAGGCCGCGAGAAGGATAATAGGCCAAATCCCTACTGTCGTATCCTACGCCGAAACTAATACCCGTAAGATGATCAACCGATGTTGAAGAAGACATATACGGAGCGTCCACTGAACTGACACGGATACGATCATAATAAGGAACGATTATCGTATAAAAATAACGCGTCCAAAATTTACCAAGGGATACGGAAAACTTCAAATGATCTTCAGGAAAATTTTCCGCTCGGTTCCTTGATTGAAATTTTCGAGCGACCGAGTTAAAATACATATGCTTTTTTAGGCCGAGCCAGGGAATTTTATAGTTAAAACTAAACCCGGCATGATAGCCAAAGGCCATGGCCGCGTTCAGTTTATGATTCAATCCCATAAAATTAACATGAGCAACGCCAAAACCGTACGTTATTTTTCCCCAATCACGATCGGCAATATCAAAAATGGGATATGGAAAGAACTGCAACTGTTCATGAACGAGTATCAACAAATCAACGCCGCCTTCAGACGGCAGATAATAAAACTCCACCCGGCTGAATAAGCCGAGAGCCAGCAATCTATTCTTAGAAAACTCCAGCAACGTATCGCTCGGCGCGTCTCCGACCGTAAAAAGTAATTCTCTCGTAATTACCAGATCTTTAGTACGTTCATTACCGGAAATGATTATACCCGTTATTTTTCTTCTTGCGGAATTACCGGCAAAAGAGTCGTTTATTCCAATAAAAACGATAAACAGAAACAGCGCTTTGATAAAAATTTTATTCATTTATTCTTCATTTTTCCGCGTTAGAATCCATTATAATGGTCACTGCAAAAATAATTTTTAAAATAAATTATCGTCAACAAACTATGAATATAATAAGCCGAACCTGATTTTAAAAAATATTCGTAAATTCTTGATATTTAACTAAAGTATCTATAAATTAAAAGACTGTAATTTAATTAGAAACCGTTAAAGAAAAAAATGAATTTTTAATAAAAAATTTTGTAACTCTTTATATAAAAAAGTATCTAACTATCTCGAATAATAAAAAAACCAAAATTAAACCATAAAATAAACGGAGGAGAAAATGTCTGCCAAGATTATTAGTTTTGAAGCTGACGCTCTCACAAAGCTAAAGACCGGTATTGATACTTTAGCGAAAGCTGTAAAAATAACATTAGGTCCTAAAGGACGTAACGTTGTATTGGATAAAAAATTCGGCGCGCCTACAGTAACTAAGGACGGCGTTTCGGTCGCTAAAGAAATTGAACTTGAAGATCCTTTTGAAAATATGGGCGCTCAGATGGTGAAAGAAGTCGCTTCCAAAACCAGCGATATCGCAGGCGACGGAACGACCACGGCCACCGTTCTGGCTCAGGCTATTTTCACCCAAGGCTTAAAAAACGTAACGGCCGGCGCCAATCCCACGGAACTCAAACGCGGTATCGACAAAGCCGTTGAAGCCATTATCGGATCTTTACAGGAACAATCTCAGGTTGTTTCCGGTAAAAAGGAGATTTCTCAGGTTGGAACCATTTCTGCCAATAACGACTCAACCATCGGCGAACTGATTGCCGAAGCCATGGAAAAAGTCGGCAAAGACGGCGTTATAACCGTTCAAGAAGCTAAATCCATCGAAACGTCTCTCGAAGTTGTTGAAGGTATGCAGTTTGACCGCGGTTATGTATCGCCCTATTTTGTAACCGACAGCGAGACAATGGAAGCGATATTAGAGGATCCTGCTATCCTGATTTACGATAAAAAGATTAGCGCTATGAAAGATTTGCTGCCGATTCTTGAAAAAACTGCCCAACAGGGTAAACCGTTAATGATTATTGCCGAAGATATTGAAGGCGAGGCCTTGGCAACCTTAGTTGTTAATAAAATCCGCGGTACATTAAAAGTTGCCGCCGTTAAAGCGCCCGGCTTTGGAGATAGAAGAAAAGCTATGCTTGAAGACATCGCTATTCTTACGGGCGGCACGGTTATCAGCGAAGAAACCGGTTTGAAATTGGAAAACACCAGTCTCGACGATCTCGGCTCAGCAAAACGCATTACCATTGATAAAGATAACACGACCATCGTTGAAGGCGCCGGTTCTACAGACGATATTAAAGGCCGCGTAAATCAGATTCGCACTCAGATTGACAATACAACGAGCGATTATGATAAAGAAAAATTACAGGAACGTCTCGCTAAATTAGCGGGCGGCGTTGCCGTAATCAAAATCGGCGCGGCTACCGAAGTTGAAATGAAAGAGAAAAAAGCCCGCGTTGAAGACGCTTTGCACGCTACTCGTGCTGCGGTTGAAGAAGGTATCGTTCCCGGCGGCGGCGTGGCTTTAATCAGAGCTATTCCCGCACTGGACAAACTGAAACTTGAAGGCGACCAGATTATCGGTGCCAATATTGTCCGCCGCGCCATAGAAGAGCCGTTGCGTCACATCGTTGACAACGCCGGCCTTGAAGGTTCGGTTGTCGTTAATAAAGTTAAAGAAGGTAAAGGCGATTACGGATTTAACGCCGCTACCGAAGAATATGAAAATCTGGTTGAAGTCGGCGTTATCGATCCGACTAAGGTTACGAGAAGCGCTTTGGAAAACGCTGCTTCTGTTGCCGGGTTGTTATTAATGACCGAAGCGTTAATCACCGACAAACCGGAAGAAGAAAAACCTGCCGCTCCCGCGATGCCTCCGGGCGGAATGGGCGGAATGTACTAAATTTTCTTTTTATCTTTTTAAATATCAACGGGATGAGGATTTTTCTTCATCCCGTTTTTTTTTATTACAAAATTTTCTATTGACACTTGCCGTCATTATTCTTACATTTTGTTTTTACATAAGTTACAAAACCATATAAAAAGCATTAATTGATAATGGATTGTAAAAGATATTTTTAGGAAGCTAAATGAAGAATGATATTATCCGCTTGAAAAATATGATTTTTTACGCTCATCACGGCTTTTACGAAGCGGAACGGGAACTGGGACAAAAATTCGAAATTGATATCGAAGTGCAAGGCGATCTGACGCAGGGTTCGCAAGAAGACGAACTTCGCAAAACAATCGATTATCAAAAAATTTACAAAATTGCCAAAGGAACCTTTGAAAATTATAAATTCAAATTAATCGAAACCCTCGCCGAACGTATTGCCCACAAAGTTCTTAATCTTGAGGGAATCGTTACCGTATTGATTCGCGTTAGAAAACCGCATGTTCCCATGAACGGATTATTAGATTATGTGGAAGTGGAAATTCAACGCAGCAAAAATAAAATTAAAAAATGAGTAGTTATATTATAGCGCTGGGAAGCAATAGGGATAACCGCTTTGAATTTTTGAAAACGGCTAAAGAAGAATTAAGGCGTTTCGGCAAACTCGTTCAATGTTCTTCAATCTATGAAAGCCCGCCAATGGGCTATAACCAACAAGATTATTTTTTAAATGCGGTATGTGAATTAAAAAGCGATATCAATCCGCTTAGACTGTTACGTAAAATAAAAATTATTGAAACAAAACTCGGCAGACAGCGTTCTTTTCATTGGGGACCGAGAGAAATCGATATTGATATAATTGACTGGAACGGCAATACTTTTAATGATCGACTGTTAACGCTCCCCCACCCTGAGATGGATAAGCGCGACTTTGTTCTGCTTCCGCTTTTGGAGATAAAAAAAGACTATATTAGTCGCAATGGTAAAAGTATCCGTGCATTATGTGCAAAATTCCTCTGCGGCAATTTAAAATTAATAACCGACAAATGGTAAACCATGTCTCTCGAAGACCTTAAATATATTGCAATCGAAGGCGTTATCGGAGCGGGCAAAACCACGCTGGCCGATCTCCTTGCCAAAGAAATCGGCGCTAAGATGATTCTTGAAGAGTTTGAAAACAACCCCTTTCTCGAAGAATTTTATCAGGATCCGACGCGTTATGCTTTTCAGACGCAGATGTTTTTTCTGCTGAACCGTTTTCAGCAGCAGCAAAAACTGATTCAGGCCGACATCTTTCATCAAAAGATAGTCAGCGATTACATTTTTGAAAAAGATCGTATTTTTGCCACGCTTAATTTGAATGAAAAGGAAATGAAATTATACGATGGTATGGCAAAAATCATGGAAAAAGAGATTGTTGCGCCCAATTTGATAATCTATTTACAGGCTTCGACAAAACATTTAATGGAAAATATCCGTAAACGTAACAGACCGTTCGAAAAAAACATCAGCGAAGATTATATACAAGGATTAAATGAGCTTTACAACAGTTTCTTTTTTAATTATAAAAAAGCGCCATTACTGGTTATAAAGACAGATGAAATAGATTTTAAAGAATCCAAAGAAGATTTCAAAGATATTCTTGTGGAAATAAATCATCATCACTCGGGAACGCGTTATTACGTTCCGCAAAAATAAGAGATTGCTATTATGTTTAGATTAATATTGCTTTCAGCCTTAATTTATATGCTGTTTCGAATGATTAAACCTCTCTTCTTTCCCGCCGCCCGGCCTAAAAATCCGCATGTTAAACAAAACCGTCCAAAAGAAGATATTCAGAAAAAACTCAGCGACAAAATCGAAGACGCCGACTTTGAAGAATTGGAATAATTGATCGACATTAAATACGCAAATCATCTTTCTTGACGCATTTAAAAGTATACGGCAAATAAAAATAATGTATTTCCGACTCTATAGCAGATAAATTACCGCAATTTATCAAGCAAACATATACCGCATTTCAAAAACCGTATCCCAAATTAATGCCATATACGAACGCACTGTTGGAACGGACATAATCACAGTCAAACTCGGGGATATTAAAAAATGAACTAAATAAAACGTATAACCAATTCCGCTGCGAAATAAAAATTCCGTTTTACTTTTCCCCTTCACTTCATGTCTTATTTCATTATCGATCTCTTCACTAATAATTTCGATACCCGGACCTATACGCAGCCAAAAATGATACAGCGAACAATAAAGCGGAATACCTATCGTCCATTCCGTTTTTTCCGCAAAAACACTTTCAACCCAACAACCGACCAGTATATGCTCCGTAGCTCTTCTCAAATAATCAATACCGTGACTAAAATAATCAACCTCATGCTTAACAAAAGAAGCGTCCCCGAAAAACAAACTGATCTCATTTTTTTAATAGATGTTCATCTTCATCCTATTGCTTACAATGAAAATTTTCCGCTACCGCCAATTGGTTGAAAAATGAAATCAACAAAAACAGAACTACTTTCAGTATAATATTTTTCATAAATCAATTCTCCTTTATAGTTTATCGGATTCGCAATTATGCAATTATATTATGTATAGGCATTTCAACTATTTTTATATTAACACCGCGCATTTCCCGGATATAAGGCAATTAAATATTAATTTTCACATACTATAACAACCGCTAAATAGATAACGATTGGTTTTATCAGCTTTAAGTTATAAGCCATAAAAAAATTACACGGCCCATTAATGATAATACATTCACAATGTATTTATATAGACAATAAATTACAATAAAAAATAATTTCGAGATAAATAAATACTCGATCCGTATTTTAAAAAGATTTTTTTATTGATTGGAATAATTTTTAAATTCGCTTGTCTAAATAATTAAAACGGATATTTTAGAGCGTTGACAGACGAACAAATAATCGCAGAAATTAAAAACGGCAATGAAGCGCTGTTTCGGGAAATTATCACCCGTTATGAATCGCAGGTGGCTTCTACCATAATCGGTATGTTGGGAAAAAGCACCGAAGCGGAGGATATCGGACAAGAAGTATTTATTCGTTTTTACAATGCTTTGTATAACTTTCGAGGAGATTCTTCAATTGGCACCTATTTGACGCGTATTGCCATTAACCTATCAATTAACGCGCTAAAACGCCGCAAAAAACATCATCTTTTATTTAAGCGTCAGGAGGGCAATGAAACGGAACTTTCCGAGCCGATGGAAAAAGGCATTAACGACATAGAAATGGAAAGAATCGTACAGGCGGCCATACAAAAATTACCGCGGAAACAACGCGCGGCGCTTGTATTAAGATTAATAGACGGCTATTCCACAAAAGAAACGGCCCGAATACTCAATATACCCGTCGGAACGGTTCTTTCACGATTGTCCCGTGCACAGGATAGACTGAAAATTTTATTGAGACCGTACTTAAAGGAAGAAATAGAATGACTAATAAAGAACTATCACAATTATTGCATCGTTCCTTTGACGAGGCATTAACCGCGGAAGAACGCGACCGCTTAGAACGCGCTTTGGCTTTATCTAAAGAGCTGCGAACAGAACAAAGAATTTTAAGCGCGCTTCGCTCGAAGATATCTTCCTTACAAAAACGACAATTTTCACCTCTTTTCGCTCAACGCGTTATGCGCGAAATTGATAAACACCGTCGTACAATAGACGAAAGCGTCTATGATTTTAGTTTATCTTTAATGTTCTCTTTTCGTAAAATCGCTGTAGTTGGCGCGATCCTTATTTTATTATTACTATGCGGCAATTTTTTATCAGACGGAGCATTTTCGCTTGACAAGGCTCTGGGCTTGCAACAAGTAACGCTTGAAGATGCATGGACATTAAGCACACCCCTTTCGGAGAACGCAAAATGAAAATTTTAAACAAAACAACGCTGATTTTAACGGCGACCCTTATCCTTGGCATCATCATCGGCATGCTTAGCGGCGGATTGTTACAACAAAGACGAATAGAAAAAATCCAAAGAATGGATACAGGCAGCCGTTTTCAAAAAGCACTGTTCCGGATTATTAAACCGGACGAAAAACAGCGTAAAGCCATTGAAACCATATTAGAGGAACAGGCGGATAAAATTTCTCGTCTCGAAGAGAGCTACCAGAATGAAGTATTTACAATTATTGACTCTACAAGGAGGATTATAAAATCCATTCTAACGCAAAAACAGCTGCATGATTTTGAAAAAGGAATTAACAAAAGCCAAAACCATTATATGGAACGCAGGCTGTGTTACATGAAAAAAACTTTGAATTTAAACGACGAACAATATATAAAAATTAAAAATATTATGCTGCACACAGAGGACTCAAATAGACCGTTCTTTTTCGAATATAATAAAGATCGCCATTGGTATAGACAGTCGCGTGATTCATTGATGAAAAGAATAGAAGCGACCCTAACGCCGGAGCAAATTAAAAAATTTCGGCAAATGTACCATAAAAGCAGAAACCATCATAAACGCTATAAAGGTAGAAATAATTAACAGTTATCATGATATATTAAGACAAAATACTACATAACCCGCGCTCACAAAATTAAAAAAACTTTTGAATTACATATATTGTATGCCTAATAATGGCTATGATAAAAATAGAAAAATCCCGAAGAGATTTTAACTTATCATCCATCAATGAGCGCCAAAAGAATGATTTCATTACCCGCAAACCGTGATTCGTAAATTATTAATTTTCGATCCGTAGCTTATCGCGGTAAACATAAAGTAACCTTATACCATATTAATCAGGAACACGCCAATCTTTATCTATCAAGGCAACAGGATTCGCGAGACCTGAATGAACCTTTAACCAACATTCAAAACGGTCTCGGAATTTTCAGCGCCTTCAACAGCGACAGTCTGTATTTTACCGTTACTCGTTAAAATTCGGGGAAAAAAATAATCATCAACTTTTAAAATTAAAATTTATAATAGGTAAAATTTTAAGCCAAAAGGGATTATCGCGCACATAATTAATTAAACCGATTTGGATGCCATAAAGACGATGCGTGTAATTAACGATTCCAAAAGAAACGCCGCGCTGTTCTCCTTTGATATAATTAAAAGCGCTCAATGCCGCTCCTTTTAAGCTTCCTTCATTTTCTATTCTAATCAAAACCAGCGACAGCGCAGCTCCGCGTATATTTTCACTTCCCAGACCGATACCGCCGATTATCAGTCCGCTTAATTTCTGCGCGCCCACACCGATCCCACCAATGGCAACGCCTTTCAAATGTCCCCCGCAGCCCACGCCGATCAAACCGATTCCCAGCCCGCTAAAATCGCCGCCGACCCCTGCGCCTATTCCGCCGATCATAATGCCGTTTGCATTGCCACCGCCGCCGACGCCTATTCCCCCAATCATTAGTCCACTGAGATTACCGCCTGCGCCTACTCCAAGAAGCCCAATCCCCAATCCATGAAAGTTGCCGCCCGTACCTGCGCCCAAACCGCCTATTGCGATGCCTCTAATATTGCCGCCTCCGCCAGCGCCCAGTCCTCCGATCATAATACCGTTCATCTCATTGTCGCTGCCTACGCCGAGCAATCCGAAAGAAAAACCGTTTAACCGTTTTCCTGCGCTTACGCTTCCAATACCCACGTTCAAACCGTTCAAATAATCAGCGCCGGGTATCAACCCGAAAGAAATGCCGTTTACTACAGAATTTTCACTCTTTCTCGGCTTCCACAAGGTAATATTTAAACCGTTTATTCTTTTCACATTATAATCGCGAAAATTAAAACGTAAGCCCGTAAAATTTTTGGAGTTACCGAAACTAATTCCCCATTTCGACGAAGGGATATTCAAGCTTTGCGCAATAACCGGCGTTGCAAGCGCGCTCATAATCAAAAAAAAGATAACCAAAACCGCAAGCGCGCCTCTGCTGCATTTCTTCAACATATTTTCCCCTGTTATGAAATTTAATTTAATTGTCTCACATATTGTTTCATACCGTCAATGCTGTTTTTGAAAAAGGACAATTCACGTTTGTAAATATCTTCCGATAATTTGTCTATGGCAAGCAAGGCGCGATCCTTATGAAGTATTTCCTTGATTATAGCATCAATCGGCCTATCAAGATTTCCCTTGACGATTTCCAACCACAACGCCAGTTGCCGAAGCGTTCTTCCTCCAATTTCCTCCAGGTTCTCGGCGGATGCGCCGTAATGCGCAAAACATACGGTTCTCACCTCCTGCAATTGCATAATGGTTTTTACCGATTGCATAAATATTTCATATTTAAAGACGGGTGGCGTTGCCGGACGATGATATTTTACGGGCAAATCGCCTAAATAAACGCCGAGCGCTTCTCCGGCAAAAAGCAAATCATCGATAAGGAAACACAAGTGGTGCGAAGCATGACCGGGCGTTCGCAAGACCTTGATATCAAGACTCTCAACGGAAAAGCTGTCATGAATGAAATTTGTCCGACGCGGCATGGCTTTAATCTTACCGTAATAACGCCGCGCCGAATCCCCCAGCGTTTTTAGGGAACTCTCCCACAAATTTTGAGGTTCAAGAAGATGATAAGCCGCCTTGGAATGACAAACAACAGCATTTATGGGAATCATTGCCGCCAAATCGGCGCCTCCCCCTGCATGATCAATATGTATATGTGTTAACAACAGATAATCAATAGTTGAAATATTAAGTGCCTTTAAGGCTTTCATTAAAATACCGATAGTTGAGCGAGGTCCGGGATCGACCACAAGGGTTAAATTATTACGCCGGTAAATCCAAGCGCTGATGAATTTTCTAAATCCGTCCGATTCCAAATCAAGATCTACAAGATACAATCCGTCGCGTATTTCTTTAAATGCCTTATCTTTCACGTTCAACCTCAAAGGAATTAGATTATTTCGCCTTTTGAGTGGGAAATCGATTTTTATCGTTGTATAATAACCTCGTTAACTGACTTAAAATCCACATCGTTCATTGCATGTTAAACAATCGGTTTGAACTTTTACCTTCAAAAAAAAGCCCGTATTTCCGTCCAACTATTATAATTTTAATAAATTCGGAAAAATAAAGAAATTCACAACCTCAATGCTACAATCCGCTAAAAGACACCCCTTCAAAAACCAACGTAGGCATCGCCGTTGAAGAATAGGGATAAGGATCGTTGCCCATTTCGATAAGATTTTTCCATAATTCCAGCGCATTGCCGGAAATGTTCATTTCATTAACCGGCCGCACAATCTTCCCGTTCTCTATCAACTGCCCCACAATACCGAAAGAAAAATCTCCCGTTGTGCCGTTGGAATTACCGCCGAGAAAACTCGTTATATAAATTCCTTTATCTAAATCCTTGATAATTTCATTAAGTCCTCTCGAACCGTATTTAAAAATCGTATTGCTGGACGAAGCGGAATTGGGTTTCATCCCGAGCTTTTTCCCGTAATAACTATCCACATAATAGGCCTGCAGCATCCCGTCTTCAATCATTATACGTTTTTTAAGGGCAATCCCTTCCGAATCGAAATATTTAGATCCCAGCCCTTTTTTAATAAACGGATCGTCAATTAACGAAAGTTTTTCGGAGGCAATTCTTTTATTCAGCATTCCTTCCAAAAAAGAATTCTTTTGTTGCAAGGCGCGCGCCTGCATAGCCCCCAAAAGCATCCACAACAACCGTGAACCCGTTCGATTCTCCACAATCATAACATATTTGCCGGAATCAATCTTTTTTTGTCCGATTTTGCGAATGGCGCGGTCGGCCGCTTCTTTACCAATTGATTCGGGAGAAGGCAGATCGTTTAAAAAACGCGTTCCCGGCCAGTACCAATCGGAAGGTCTGCCCTTATCGCCGTCTTTAACGGTCACTTCAGCGCCGGCATAGAAGTTGGTGCCTTTTGATTCACCGTTAAAACCGGCGCTGTTCACGCGCGACACATCATAAATCACATCCACGTATCCGGAAGTAGTTGAAATAATTTTATCGCTGACCGACATTGCCGCCGCTTCGATTTTTTCGACAATTCTCTTACGTTCTTCAGGTTTTAAGGAATCGTAATTATTATCAAATATTTCCAAATCGCCTTTTATTTCTTTAGGATAAAGCGAAGGATCCGGCAGCTCTCGATATTTATCCGGCGAAAGATATTTTGTCGCGGCAACCGCGTCTTCGATAAATCTTTTTAGCGTATCTTTGCGCAAATCGTTGGTAGAGTGATTGGAATAGCGATGATTCGTATAGATACTTAAGTTTAATCCGTTTTGGGTAGATTCTTTTAATTTATCCAATTGGTTATCGCGATACTCTATTTCCACTTCACGCTGATTGCTAATGGAAACCGCAGCTTGATCGGCGCCGGATTTTAAAGCATTATCAATAACCCATTGGGCTAACTCTATATTCTTTTTACTCATTTGTCAAAACCCCTTATTTTTCAAAGCATTAAATATTCTGTCTGTATTTATAACCCGTTTCCATACTCACACTTAAATGCAAAACAAAATGTTATCATCTTATTTTTTTCATTTTTCTTTTGTCTTAACTTGTTCCGCCAACCGTAATTTTGGAAACTTTTACGGTAGGCAGCCCCATGGAAACCGGAACGCTTTGGCCGTTTTTGCCGCATGTCCAGCCGCCTTCGGCCATTTTAAAATCATCGGCAACCATCACCACATCGCGCAATACCTGCGGACCGTTTCCGATGATATTAACATCTTTAACAGGCTTGGTCAATTGGCCGTTTTCAATGAGGTAACCCGATTTCACATAAAATGTAAAATCTCCTGCACCGATATATACTTGACCGTTGGTAAAGGTTTCGGCATACAGCCCGTTTTTAACGGATTTAATAATCTCTTCATTAGTATACGGACCTGGCAGCATATAGGTATTTCGCATTCGCGGCATGGGTGCATAACGAAACGACTGCCTTCTGCCGCTGCCCGTCGGTTTTACTTTATAAAATCGCGCGCTGATGCGGTCATGCATATAACTGCGTAAAATACCGTTTTCCACAAGGTAGGTTTTTTGTGAATCATTGCCTTCGTCGTCAATATTGATGGAACCACGCACATGCTCATTGGTGCCGTCGTCCACAATGGTAACAAAAGATTCGGCTACGGGCTTGTTAATCTTATCGGCAAAAATCGATATGTCTTTACGATTGAAATCGGCTTCCATACCGTGACCGATGGCCTCGTGCAATAAAATTCCTGAGCTTCCCGCAGCGAGCACCACCTCCATTTCGCCCGCTTCCGGTTTTACGGCCTCAAACAGCTCCACGGTACGGGTAACCGCCTCTTTGGCCAGACGATCTACATTTTGCGGGGTGAAAAATTCGATCCCTTCCCGCGCGGCAAGATTAAAACCGTTTTGCTCTTTTTGTCCGTTTTGTTCGGCAACGCAATTAACATAGATCATCGTCGAGGGCTGATAGTCGGTTACAATACGTCCTTCCGAGTTGGCAAAAAGAATATAAGAACTTTCGTCAATAAACCAGATATTGGATTTAATGATGCGTTTATCAAGTGAAAATATTTTATCGTTGATTTTTTGCAAATACGGAATTTTTTTATCGATTCCCACATTTTCCCAAAGAGTAACCACGGGATAATAGTTGGGATGCGAATGATATTTTAAAGGAGTTGTTTTACTGTTTTGGCCGGAATTTGCAATATTGGCCGCCGTTTGAGCCGCCAGTTTCATCGCTTTGGGTGTAATTTCTTCCGTAAAAGAGAAACCGGTTTGATCGCCTTTTAACACGCGAATACCGACGCCGAAATCCACATTGCTGTAAGCGCGATTAACCTCTTTATCTTCCAATCCGATGTAGTTGGATATTTTATGTTGAAAATAGAGGTCGCAGTAATCGCCGCCTTTCGATAAGGCTTCATTCATCACTTCTTTAATCATCGTTTCGTTTACGGTAAAACGATCAAAATAACTTTTTTCGCTCATTTTTTCCTCTCCGTTTGCGGCAAAGGCCATCAGCGGATGTACTTTAAAAAAAGTCGGAACCATTCCCGCGGCGACCATGCTTTTTGCACTTTTATCCAAAAAATCACGCCGTGTTAATTTTTTTTTCACAAGCCGCTCCCTTCTTATAGTTTAGATTTGTTTTTATTATTGGCAATATGTAATTTAATGAAATTGACTTTTAGAAACCAAGCTTTTTGATATCTTCTTTGATATACGGTTTAAACGGAAAAATGATTCATCCTTTAAAATAAAGCTCGTAAAAATATTACTAATTTATAATACTTATTATGAAAAAAATATTTATTATGCTCTTTTCGCTTTTATCAACTGCCCTATCCGCTGATTTCAGCAATCAAAGCAAAGCAATTAATTTGACCTGCGAGCACCTAACCGACCCCATGGGTATCGATAATCCTAAACCGCGGTTATCGTGGAAAATTGAAGACAAGCGACAAAGAGCCTATCAGCAGGCCTATCAACTATTCGTCGGCAGCGACTCCTCCCGCATTGCGCAAGGGAAAGGCGATTTATGGACGACGCCCAAAATCGCTTGCGGTGATATGCTCGTAAGCTATGCCGGAAAACCGCTACAACCTTTTACAAAATATTACTGGGCGGTTCGTATTTGGGATTCGAAAGGAAAAGAGAGCCCCTTATCGAAAATCGCTTCGTTTGAAACCGGCATGATGCATGTCAAAAATTGGCAAGGCAATTGGATTCACGATACGGACGATATTAGCGTCAAAGCGGCGCCTCTTTTTCGTAAAACATTTCCCCTTTCGCGCAACATTAAAAAAGCCCGTGTCTATATTGCCGCGGCCGGATTATATGAATTGTTTATTAACGGCCGCCGCGTGGGCGATCATTATCTCGACCCCATGTATACTCGTTTTGACCGCAGAAATCTTTACGTAACCTATGATGTAACGTCATTGGTAAAAGAAGGAAAATCGGCCATAGGCGTTTTGTTGGGCAACGGATGGTATAATCATCAATCCTCTTCCGTATGGAATTTTGACAAAGCGCCGTGGAGAGAAAGACCAAAATTTTGTCTTGACCTGCGCATTACTTACAACGACGGCACAATAGAGACCATTTCGACGGATAAAAGCTGGAAAACAGCTCTCAGTTATATCACATTCAACAGTATTTATACGGGAGAGCGTCAAGATGCCCGATTGCGGCAAAAAGGATGGAATACGGTCGATTTCGACGATTCGAAATGGAAAAATGCCAAAATATGCGGCGCGCCGTCGCAAAATATTACGGCTCAGTCGCTTTACCCTATACGCCGCTCAGAGAAAATCAAAGCGCTATCCATTCAAAAGATAGACGACTCTACCTATGTATTCGATTTCGGCAAAAATATGGCTGGCGTTACGCAAATCAGCGTTAAGGGGAAACGCGGAACAGTAATACGTTTAAAGCATGGCGAAAAATTGGACTCAAGCGGCCGCGTAGACCTTTCCAACATAGACGTTCATTATCACCCGCCTGACAATAGCGATCCCTTCCAAACGGATATATATATTTTAAAAGGCGGAGGAGAAGATATCTTTTGCCCCCATTTTAATTACAAAGGTTTTCGCTATGTCGAAGTAACATTTGATTCTACCCTGAAGCTGACAAGAAGCAGTCTGATTGCTTTTTTTATGCATAGCGCTGTGCCGCCGCGGGGAAAAATAGAGTCGGGAAATCCTTTGATAAACAAAATATGGCGGGCAACCAACAATTCCTACCTGTCTAATCTGTTCGGTTATCCTACCGATTGTCCGCAACGCGAGAAAAACGGCTGGACGGGAGATGCCCATATTGCCATTGAAACGGGACTTTTTAATTTTGACGGAATTACCATTTATGAAAAATGGCTTGCCGATCATCGAGACGAACAACAGCCCAACGGCGTTTTACCGGCCATTATCCCCACAGGCGGCTGGGGTTATCATTGGGCAAACGGTCCCGATTGGACAAGCACGATTGCCATTATCCCGTGGAATATTTATCTTTTTTACGGCGATCCAAAAATTCTTGCCGATAATTACCAAAATATTAAACGCTATGTGGATCATATTGACCGCATTAGTCCTTCCGGATTAACCGATTGGGGGTTGGGCGACTGGATTCCCGTTAAATCGAAAACGCCGAAAGAGTTCACATCCTCTATCTATTTTTATGTTGACGCGTTAATCCTATCTAAAGCCGCTAAAATTTTACATAAAAACAGCGATTATGAAAAGTATATGGATTTAAGCCGTAAAATCCACAAAGCGATTAATGATAAATACTTTAACCCGCAAACGGCCCTTTACGCTAAAGGTTTTCAAACGGAATTAAGCGCGGCGCTATACTGGGGAATCGTTCCCGATAAATACAGGGATAGCGTCGCAGCCAATCTGGCCAAAAGAGTTCATGCAGATAACGATCATATTGACGTGGGATTATTAGGTAGCAAAACGATTTTGAACGCATTAAGCGAAAACGGTTACGGCGATCTGGCCTATACGTTGGCTTCTCAAAAAACATATCCCTCCTGGGGACGAATGATTGAAGTCGGCGCCACAACTTTATATGAAAATTGGGTTGTCGATGCTGATAAGGATATTTCGCTTAACCATATTATGTTCGGCGAAATAAGCGCTTGGTTTTACAAAGCGCTCGGCGGCATCAATGTAGACGCCAACAATCCCGGATTTAAGCATTTTTTTCTAAAACCGAATTTTGTTAAAGAGCTGCCTTATTTTAAAGCGGAATTTATCAGCCCTTACGGCAAAATAATTTCCGATTGGAAACGATCGAAAAACATTATTCATTATAAGGTATTAATCCCGCCTAACAGCGCGGCAACATTGATGTTAAGGTCACAAAATATTATAATGAACGGCGAAAAAATTAACATAACGGATCCGGTAAATAAAAAAATCAAATTGGATTTACCGGCCGGACATTATACTTTTGAAATTCATGAAAATTGATAAAGGAAGGAAGAAAAATGGCTTTTCTAATTATTATTTTAGGCTTTTTATTCGGCGCTATATTGCAGTATGCCAAACTTAACCGGTACAACACGATCAGCGGAATGGCTCTGACTAACGATCTCGCCGTGGCCAAAACAATCGCCTTTGCCATAGGCCTCGGCGCTATTTTACTTAATATTGAGATTACTTTTGGTTTGGCTTCATACCACGTTAAGCCTTTTGTACTGGGCGGTATTATCCTCGGCGGACTTATTTTCGGCAGTGGTATGGCTATCCTCGGATATTGCCCCGGAACACTCGCTATTTCACTCGGCGAAGGTTCGTTGGACGCTTTATGGGGCGTTATCGGCGGTTTGCTCGGCGGTTTAATTTATACCCTCCTTCTGCCCTCGATCAGCGTTATTCTCGGTCCCGATTTTGGTAAAATATCGCTGTATTCTATAACGGGAGGCAGCAAGGTTGTCTTTTTTATTTTATTATTACTTCTCGGTGGCGCATTTATGGCCGTATCGTTTTGGCTCGATAAAAAAGAGACGTCCGCCGATAAAAAATGGCTCTATTCAGGCATCGGATTGGCAGTATTAAATCCTGTTGTTTTTCTTACGGCTACAACGAATCGACCTATCGGCGCATCCACAACTTTTCCGTATCTCGCCGATCTGTTAAGCGGTTTGACACAAAACAGCTATTATTTAAAAATCCAAAAACCCGGAAACTGGGAATTGATATTTCTGTTCGGCGCCATGTTAGCAGGATTAATAATCTCCCTTATAAAAAAAGAGTTCAAACTCACTCTAATACATGAAAACTGGAAAAAATACAAAGGCGAATCCAAAGCGCAAAGGATTCGCTGGTCCTTTATCGGCGGATTTATCCTAATATTCGGAGCAAGGATGGCCGGAGGTTGCACCAGCGGGCACATTTTATCCGGCGGTATGCAGCTCGCCGTCAGCAGCCTGATCTTTGCCGTTTTCGTATTTGCAGGGTTGTTAATCACAGGCAAACTGTTTTATAAAAGAACATAACTCCGTAAATTAATTTATAAAAACGCGAAACGAGCGTCGTCAATGTGTCATTCCTTCAAAAGAAGGAATCTAAATGCAGCAAAATGACCGAAATGGAGAATTCCCAGAGAAATCGGAGAATCTAAAATACTGCCTATGTGAATTATGTATAATTTCAAAATTGAGAATAATACAAAAATAAATAAAAATACCCGAAATAGATTGTTTTTGAAATTCCGATACAAGAACATAGCTTCGCAAAGTGATTAATATTGAATTATGCAAATAGAAAAACAGATTAAAACCGTCCCCTTAAAAAAGAGGA
>CAYRJN010000004.1:0-46375 GCA_964424545.1 uncultured Calditrichaceae bacterium | reverse complement strand
TAACAGAGATTATTATAGCCCCGCATTACCTTTTGATCTGGCCGGAGCAGCCGATACAACCGTTATGTTTTATGTGGGCGTTTCTCAGGACGCCCCGCTCATGCCGGTTGATTCTATTCGTACAACCCTACGAGGGATGGAATATAATAGACAATTGGCGATAAACGACACATCGCTCTATTTGAGTTCATGGCAGGTTATCGGCTCCGCCGGAATTAAAATCTTATCCATTCAAAGCGATTTAAATTATGTCAGTACGGGACAAACGGGTATTCCCGTTGTCTTTCGTGTTATGAATACGGGCAGCAACGAACTTAGGGTTGACAGTTTGAAATTGGTTATATCGCCCGGAAGTTATGTGCCGTCCACATTAGTTCGATATACATCCAAAGAGTTGTCGCCGTCGCAACAGGATACTTTTGCGCTGTTTGTTTCGGTTGAAGATACTTCCGCAGCCGGTTTATCCAATATCAGAGGAACCGTCTTCGGTACGGATATGATAACAACCGGCCATTACTCCAATTCCAATCCGGATACAAGCGACAGCTGGGTGATTCAACGCCGCGCCGTTATCACGGTGAACAGTGTAAGCCCAACGGATATATCTTACGGACAAAATTATGATCCGATCGTATCCGTTACCAACAGCGGCGAAGCGACATTACTGCTGGATACGCTTAGCAGCGCTCTAATGGTAAGCGGGCCGACGACATTTAGCCGTCGTCTTATCAGTCCCATGCAGATTGCCGGCGGTGAAACGGTTGATTTGCATTTTGTTTCGGGTGCGGCAATAAACGTTTCTGGTCAATATGCCTTAACCTTAAATCTACGCGGTTTTCAAAATACTTGGTCCTACAATGAAGATACTCTGTTGTCGGATTCTTTGCGAATTTTCAGTCCTGCGCAAATAGTAGTGGATTCGGTAATAGCTTACGGAGATTCGGTAACGCGCGGTTCCGATACGCTTCTTGCCGTGGTTGTTAATAATACCGGTGAAGCTTCATTACAAATCGATTCGCTTATTAATGATCCCTATGGCGAACCTGTTTCCATATCGCCGGCACTACCTTATCAAGTCTCCGGTAATTCATCTGTAAGATTTGCAACGACAATCCACATACCTGCATCGGCCGATACGGGACGGATTGAGCTCGACATGCGTGCAACGGGAATCGATATGAACAGCGGAGCGGATGTTTCCGTTGCCAATGCGTTAAATACCGATACCATCATGGTTCTCAGCCGGCCGAATGTAACAATCAGCGCTCTTACTTATCCCGATACGGTTGGTCTCGGACAAAATGGAATAATCACGACTCATATTATTCACAACAGCGGGGCGACGCCGGTTAGAATAAATAGTCTGAGCTTTACGTCAAAAATCGGACTTTACAATCATGGTAGTTCATTGAATCTTCCGGTAATCTTAAGCGGATATGGCAGCGTTATGTTTAATGATACTGTTTCCGTTCAAGCGAATTCGGCGACAGGACGCGATACGACGGGTATGACGATTGATTATACTAATATTATTAACTCTGTTCGCGGCGTTGTTGCCAACGCTAATGTATATGCATGGCAGGTAACCGGACAGTCCGCTATTCATATCCGCCTTGTTGAAGCGGAACGCTCAACTGTCTCACGCGGTCAGGATTCGGTTAATGTAAAACTAATCATTGAAAATCAGGGAGATTCGGATTCACGCATCGATAGCGTTGCCCTCGTTTTTATCAATGGGGTAAGCGGAAATTATATATATACAAAAATTGCGCCGGGACAAATAATCAATCCTTCGCAACAAATTGAGTATATTATTCCCGTTAATATTGATACTTCGGCAACGGTTGGCATTGATACTATCCGCAGTAGCTTGGTGGTTACGGATGTTGTCAGTCATGTTACCGAAACCATTGAAAATAATGCCGTTTACGACCGCTGGACGGTCTATGCAAGGCCGGATGTTGCTATTGATAGTGTTGCCGTTAATCCCGCAATTGCTTCTCAGGGGCAGCAAAACTTGTCGGGCAGCGTATATATCTCTAATGCTGTGGGTGCATACCGTTCGGCGGCTCGTATCGATACGGTGCTATTAAATCTTTTTGATAATTTAACTAATGTAAATAACAGATTTGTAATCAATCGCCATACAACACCGACTTTCCCCGTAATGCTGGCGGCAGGCGCTTCATTGAGAATAGATTTTAATGTTAACGTTTATGATACAACCACTGCGGCGGTTTATCAGGCGAACGGATATATACATGCCGTTGATGAAAACGATACTCTTGCCGTAATTCGTTTAGATGATGCGATAATCAAAAATAATTTGACGATTCAGCGGGCGGCTGATTTAAATATTGCATCGGTTTTGATCGTTCCGGATACGCTGACGGCGGGTCAAACCAATTCCAGACTCTTTGTTGATATTCAAAATAACGGAGAAGCTGCTCTCTCATTATCGGAGCAGCGTCTTATATTCAGTCGAATCGGAACCGATTTTAACGAGATATTACTGTCGCCGTCCCTGCCCTTAACCATGGCCGGAGGTGAAAGAGACACATTGTTGTATTCAATAAATGTGCCGGAAGATACCGGATGGGTGCAGGTAGACGCTGTCGTGTCCGGTACGGATATAAACTCTTCTTCCGTTACGCAGGATACATCCGATACGCCGGAGTCTTTCTATATTCAAAGTCCGCCGGATATAAGATATTTATCAAAAAATATCGGAGCCATACCGGCTGATACTACCGTTCAATTTATTTTGAAAACGATTAATGGCGACGACATGCATCAGCGTTTGGCAGTACTTAATATTGATAGTTCGCAAACGCGTCTTGAAATGATGACCGATGATTTGCAAACAACCGTGTTTTCCATCCCCTTGTCAGATACAAGTCCTTTGACGATTATTAATCATCCCGATACGACGACTCTTGTATTTGACAGCACCTATATATCGGGTATTAATCCGGGCGATTATCAGTTATTCCTTAATTTATACGGTAATAGCAACAGTTCGCCATATCATGAACGTCTCAATGCAGGAAGAATCTCTTATGGCGATAGTCAGGTAGTTATTACGGATCTGCGTATAGTAAGCTCCGACAGAGTTTTGCAAGGCGAAACCGGCATTCGTGTGGACATGACCGTTTCAAGTTCGGGTATAAAACAGGCAATAGATTCGGTCAATACCTTCTTGTTCTTTAGTCCTGCGGCAAGCGTCTTGAATATGCGTCGTCTTGATGCGCTCGATACCTTGCAGACGCAAGATAATAATGTTTTACAGTTTATATTCGATTTACCTGCCGATTTTAGAGTTGGTACAACGGATATTTTCGGCCAAATAAGCCTTGATAACGGTAATTTAATCGTTACGTCCAACGTTTCGGCGCCTCTCGAGGTATTATCTTCGGGCAATGCGCAATATGTAACGGGTACGTTAACGCCCGATACGCTTGTGCGCAGACAAGAGTTGAATTTTCAAGCGGCCTTTAGCGATACGGGAACGGCCGACATAACCTTGAACCCGGATTCGTCCTACATTGAAATTCTCGGAACCGGCATAGGTCAGATACATTTAACAGGGCAGTATACTATTCACGGTAAAGATACAGTTGTCGTGACGTATAACAGCCTGCAGATACCGGCAACGTTGAGCGACGGGGCTTATGATATTTATTGGAAAATGAGCGGTAGCCTGATAAACGGCCAGATTTATTCATTTGAAGATACGGTTAGCGCCGCTTTACAGATTATTCCGTCCGCTAATCTCTATTTTTCCGATATTTCCATTTTGCCGGAAAATGTGAGACGCGGTCAGCCCGATATACCGATAATATATACGATAGAAAATAACGGCGCTTCGGACGGCGTAATAACGGCGCTTGATCCTCGTTTTTATCTCAATACCGACAATGTATCCGACCAATGGGTTATCGCAACTCAACCGAATTTGACGGACACCGTGAAAGCAGGGCAATCAAAAACACTACAAATAAATTTTAATCTCTCAGTAACAGCCGATACCGGTATGGTAAAAAATATTCCGCTGCTCTCATATCAAGATGTAAGAACCGCTCAGTATACCGATACGAGCAGTACGGTAATAAACAACGATTCGGTAAAGGTTATTCTGCCACCGAGATATCGCATTGATTCGCTCTATGTTGTACGGGACACTCAATCGCCCAATGCGCCGATTATTAATACAAATCGCGATTTTAATTTAAGGTTAGTAATGTCCAACGACGGCTTTGATACGGTTAAAACAGCTTACATAAGTATTTATGAGAACGATGCGTTAACGCAACAACTGATATTCAATATGCTTCTGGGACAAACAATAAAAGATACTATTATTGTTCACAGCGGATACGCCTCGGCGGGGGATGTAAAGATTAAGGCGGTAATTGATTCCGTAAAAGATATGAGCGAACAGGATGTTACTCCTGATCAACCTGTGGATAATATCGAAAATATCGATGTCCGCGTTCCAACTGAAATCGGTATAGCTTCCGCCGTATCGGCTCCCCCGGGTGCGCAGGATTCAATCGTTTCGCTCTACCAACAGTTTGAAATCAAGACGGAAATAAGCCGACTCGGAACATCGTCTTTTACAACGGGACGCATTACTTTGCATCTTCCGGCCAATTATCAATTGGTAAGCGGCGACACCATACGCAATTTTAATGCGGATACATTAAGTCATGTTTGGGCGATTCGTCCGATTGCTCTTACCACGGGAACATTTGACACCATTCGCATAAAGATTTCCCAAACGCCATCCGATGTAAATAGCGGTCAATCCGTAATTGTCAATACGGACGTAAACGGCGTTCCTCTCAGAGTAATTTCAGCGGGCGATATTATAACTTCGCTCGCTATTGTGGCGCCGGACGGAGCGTTGGACGATACGTTGTCCTCCGGACAGGAGTTCACGTTAAGAAGTCGTTTTACTTTTAATTCGGCTGTTGGCGATACCGGACGAACGGCAATGATCACCTTGCCCGCCGGCTATACGGTAAACGCTTCGGCTGTGCATCTCGCCAACGGCGTTGCGGTGGATTCTACTGACTGGATAATTAAGGCTCCGGAAGAGGGATATTCCTTATCGGATACTATTTTTGTAAACGCCGAAGCCTATGATGCGAATAGCGGCGAAACCGTACAGCCCATGGCCGAGTATTATATTATTGCCGTGCAGCAGCGTCCGCAACTATCCCTAAAAACAACAATCGATTCGCCCGAAGGCGCTAAGGACAGAACTGTTTCCACTCATCAGGAAGTAATTATTAAAACGGATATTAAAAATCTCGGTATTGCCGGTTTCGATACCAGCGGTGTCATAACCATGAGTGCGGATAACGGTGTTTTGTTTAAGCGCAACCGTTCTACGGGCGATTTGTTAACGTCTGAAAATGTAATATCCGCTTTTTCAGAAGGTGTTTATCTTGATACTTTGGTTATGCCTGCCGATGAGATTACTTCAACGATAACCATAAACATGGGCGGCGATGATCATCCGCTGGATTTGAATTCCGGAACGGCCATTGATGTAATAAACGATTCGAGTTATATACAGATGCAGGTTGTTAAAAGAGCGAATTTGGTTTTGAAATTTGAAAAATCCACGGCGCGCAACGATACCCTTTTTCGAGCAATTAACGATACATTCAAAGTTCTTGCTTATGTTAAAAATTACGGTATTGCCGATGTGGATACCAACAGGTCGGTTAATCTGGATATTTCCAATACCGGCTTGCGGTTCTATAATGATCAAATGACAAAACCGTTCAGTTTGAAAGATACGGTTGCGTGGACGGTCATTACGCCGCCTGATGCCGGATCGGGCAACATCAAAGTTTATGTTGATAATCCGCCGCTTGACGTTAATTCCGATCTCAGCGGTTTTACAGCGGATTCCAATGCCGTTGATTCGGTCAATATTGCTTATATTCCTATTCAGGATGTCGTTTTAACGGCTAATTTTGAAAAAGGCGGCTCAGCGTTCGATACCTTGATCGTTTCAACTTATCAGGATTCCATTCATATTACGGCCCGCGTTATCTTTGAATCTCTGTTGGATAGGGATAGAGAAGTAACACTTACCTTGCCAAACGGATATGGAACGTCAGATACGACGCTTACAAAATCCCTTAACGCTCAAGTGTCGGATGTTGATTGGTGGATTATAGCGCCTAAAAAAGCCGTCGATTGGCAAAATATACGCGTTAAAGCCAGTGCAAAAAGCTCTTATATTCCCTGGTTGCCGCCGAAAATCACGCAAAAAACACTGGTAATAAGAACCGAACCCAAAGCGTTGTTAACGCTTGATATGGCTATCGTCGAACCCCTTGGGGCGCAAAACGATACGGTATCTTATGAACAGGCATTTAAGGTAGAAGTCTTGGTCGTCAATCAGCCCGGTGGCGCTCAAACGATGGATAACGGCGTTCTCAGTATTCATTTGCCCGCCATATTCTCTTTAATCGATTCGTCCGGCGTTACGTCGGAGCCGCAAAAATCATTTATTGTGGACAATCCCGTCTATTGATGGATAAAAATAAGTCCTGAAACGCTGAAAAGGCTCAGACAAGAAAATCATGAAGAGGATAACAGGACAAATCTTTTAAATGTCTCTTATGTTGATATTGTTAAATTAATAAATGCCGAAGATCGCGATCTTACCGTGCGTTTAGATACGATTCCTGTAGATGTTAATACTTTACGGCCGGCAACGGTTCATAATACTCAAACAGTGAAAACGGTCCATGTACAATCAGTGGCTAAAGCGGAGATTGCCGATATTGTTGCTCCGTCGGATGTCTCTACAGGTCAGGTAATGGAATTTAAAATTATCGGACTGCTCAATGAGAATCTTATAAATCCCGTCGCGCATATTATATTGCCGGATGCTTTTGGTTATACGCTTGATCCGCTGCCGCTTGACGGGCAAAACAGCGCTCTCTGGTCAATAAAAATTCCGGATGAATATCAGACAAGACAAGATTCAATCCGTGTCTATTTAAGCGGTATGGATAAAAATACGGGTCAACCTGTAGCCAACAGTCCTACGGAAGCGCATCGGCTGAATTTTTATCAGAAACCCAAATTGGCTCTGAGCTATCGGATTTTGGCGCCGAATTCGGCAATTGAAGACGGCTTGCTCTCTTACGGTCAGCAGATTGAAATTGTAGTTAATACGCAATACAGCCCGCTTACCGGCGTTCTTGATTATGCGCCTTTACAGGGCGGCGGAAGCGTTACGTTAGACAGCGCCATCGTTACGCGTCAAGGTTTTACTTTGGCCGATGGAGAGACGCTTACCAAGCCGTTTAATAGCGTCGGCGATCAGATTCGTTGGAAATTAACAGCGCCGAAAGCGGAGAAAACGGTATCCATAAAATTCAGCTATCAAGATTTGCCGCTTGATCAAAACAGCGGTTTGATTGTTTCTCTTGACGAAGTTAACGGAACCGTTTCATTGCCCATTAGCGTGCGCAGTAAAAAGATAAACCTTACCATGCTAGATTCGCTGATTACCGAGAAAACTTTTCAGCAAGGCGATAAAAATATGCTTTTGATGGCTTTTAAAGTATCAAATAATTATTCCGATGGACTTTATGTCGGTGGATTGACTTTAAATTTTTATCGACCGCGTGAGGGCAAACCCAAAGAAAGCGATTTAATCGACAGACTGCTTCTTAATGATTTGTTCCATTCCATTAAAATTGTTAATTACAAAGCGTATAATTCGGGATTAGCCAAGGCTGCCGCTTCTGTGCAACCAAAGATCTTTGCGGAATATATTCTTGATGAAAGCTCTGAGAATCCGTTGCGAATTACTTTTGATACGATTGATTCTTTAGCTGCTATGGAAATCGATTCGCTATTTGTTGTAGCGGAGATTAAAGATACAGCGCCCAATAAGAGCTTTATGGCTGTATTGCAAGATGTGGAAATGTATGACGTCGATCCTTCGATTCTGCTAAGCGCCGTTGACGATAACGGTCAGGAATTGGCAACGAGCGATATGTTCAAGACGCATCCGTTTACTGTGATCGATCAAGATCCCGAAAAAGCGTTTAGGAATTATCCCAATCCCTTTGGCGCGCAGTACGAATATACGACTATTGCCTTTAAATTAGATCATCCGTCCGATGTTACAATACGCATCTTTACGCTTGTCGGCGAACTAGTTTGGACTAAATCTCTGCCGGGATTGAATGCGGATATGTATGATAATTTGGTCCGTTGGGATGGTAAAAATGATCGAGGTTATACAGTTTTAAACGGCGTATATTTGTGTACTATAGAGATTAAACCGACGGACGGCGGCCCCGCAGTTCATTATATAACAAAAATTGCCTATATTAAGTAGGCGAGGTTAATTGATGAGTAAGAAGTTTATTACATATTTTCTAATTCTGTTCGTTTTGGCAATCAATGGATTCTCTCAGGATGGACAGGGAGGAACGGAGAGCAATCTGGCCTTTGGTTTTGGCGCGCGTGCGCTTGCGCTCGGTCATTCCTACACGGCTCTTTCGGATGATCCGACCGCTGTTTTTTGGAATCCTGCCGGGTTAGAAAATGTTCCGCGTCAAAGTCTGACCCTGTTCCACACATCTTTATGGGAAGGCGCTCTTTACGATTTTATCGGCTACGTCTATCCGTCGTTAAATATCGGCAGTTTCGGAGTTGGCTTTGCGCGCATAGGCGTCGGCGGAATTCTTGAAACGAATATTTATAATGAGTTAATAAATGATAATATATCTCATGAACAATACGAGGCCTTTTTGTCCTATGCGAAAAAAATCCCCTGGGATTTGACTGTCGGCGTATCGTTTAGAGTTTTGCGTTATTCATGGAACGGTTTAAGTACAGCCAGCGGATATGGCGATTTGAATACCATGAGCGTCGGCGGCGATGTCGGTATTCTTTACGCGCCGATTATATCGGATAACGTTTGGCTGCGCGGTTGGACGTTCGGTTTATCAGCAAGAAATGTCTTTGCGCCTGTGATTAATGAAGGCGTTAGTAACGACAAACTTCCTTTATCGATGAAATTCGGCGTATTAAGAAGAGTTTATTTCTCGGGGAAAAGAAGCCTATTAAACCTATTATTCGATATGAAATATTCACAAAAGAAAGATGTGGGTGTTAGTTTTGGCGCCGAATACAGCTATAATAATTTTGCCATGTTGCGCGTCGGATATGAAGATATGGGGTTGTCATTCGGCGCCGGTTTGCAATATAAAAATTTTCAGTTGGATTATGCTTTCGGCAATAGTCCAAATTCCGATCTCTTTTCATCGGTTCACCGGATTTCCTTAACGGTTAACTTCGGAATGACACGGGATGAAAAATTTGAAGAGGAAGCGCGCCGTATTATGGCGGAACGAGAGAAGATGGCGGAAGAGATCCGAAAAACGGATCGCGATAATTTTATTAATGAACACATGAAAAATGCCGATAACTATTATAAGGAGAAAAAATATTCCGACGCCATCGTAGAATATCAACAGGTTGTCGGTATGGATCCGTTTAATCAGCGGGCGACAATGATGCTTGACTCGTCTAATATAATGCTGCAAAAAGAATTTGAAGCGCAACAGGCGCTGGCCATTCAAAATGCGATTAATGCCGAACGGGCGGAAGCCAACGCGCAATTTGTAAAAGAACATTATGACAAGGGACGCTTATTTCTTAAAAATAAGCAGTTTACCGAAGCTTTGATCGAATTTAATCTTGCTCTGGAACGTGATCCCAATAATGAAACGATTAAAAGCTCAATTGCAACGACCAACAGAAGATTACAGGAAGAAATAAAAACGCTTTTAGCGCGCAGCAGACAGCAATTTAATCAACAGAACTATTCCGAAGCGTTGCGTTTGATAGCGGAAGTAAGGATGCTCGGCGCCGGCAGCGATCAGGCATTTCAAAAAGAAGTTGATTTGTTGGCTCAAAGATATAAATTAAACGAGCAAATACAGCAAGGTTTAACGCTGCTCGAGCTTGGCGAGTATGAAAAAGCCAGTTTGGTTTTTCAATCCGTATTACAAGTAGATCCGACAAATCAAACGGCTAAAAGCGGTTTGGAAAAAGCAAAGATAGAAACCGTCGGACAGCGTAAAATGAGTCCGGAAGTAGAGCGCAAATGGTTAAAAGGCGTAAATGAATTTGTAAAAGGGAAATATCTTGAAGCCATCAAGATCTGGCAGGAAATACTCGTTGATTATCCTTATAATAAAAAAGTATTGGATGCGATCAAAGACGCAAAGAGCCGTATCGAAGAAGAAGGCAAAAAGTAGATGTTTAGAAACGTAAGAAAAGAAGAAATTACCATTCCTGCTCAAATGAGCTATCTGTTGCAGATACGCCAGTTTGTAGAGCATATTGGAAAAAAATATCGCTTTTCTGAAAAAGTAATCAATTCGTTTAAACTTGTCGTTGACGAGGCCTGTACCAATATCATTCGTCACGGATATGTTGACGTTAAAAACGGTGAGATAACCTTAAAGGCGATTATTCGCCGTTTGAGTTTAACTATTGTTATCATAGATCAAGGCAAAAGTTTTGATCCGCGTCAGGCAAATACGCCCGATTTGGCAAAATATGTTGACATCGGTAAACGCGGCGGTTTGGGCATTTTAATGATGCGCAAACTGATGGATGATATTAATTATACGGTAACGGAACATGGCAATGAATTTCGCTTGACAAAGAACAGAGAAGCGAGCGACGAACCATGGTTGATTCGGAAGTGGAATGATCTGTCCATGCGTATGCGTTATACGATCATCGTATCGGTTATTCTTACGTTTGTAATGGGCATTATTTTTATACCTCTTATATTTAACGCCGATACCAATATCAGGAATGAAATACTTGCGCGAACGGCTATGGAAAGCAAAGTGCTTTCCGAATATGTTATCGACGACATCTTGAATGAATCCGATCTGAATCTTTTTGAAAAAGTTTATTCGTTGCAAAAAAGCAACCCTGACGTTATATATGATGTTTCCATCAGTTCGGTAAATAACCAAATGGTTGCCCGCAGCGACCTGGAAAATGTTGATCAGCTCGGCGACTATGTATTGCCCGATGGGCATGAATTCGTAGACAGCATAGGTCAGGTTGTTGTGTATAAATATACTTTGGACGATACGCTAACCTTATATGAATTAACGACGCCTATTCATCAGAATTTGAGCGGTACCGGCGCGTTGCTCGGCTATGTGCATGTGCGTGTGCCCGAAGCGGTTATTGAAACGAAAAGCTTTCGCTATAAAATCAAAACATTAATCATTGTTTTGCTTGTTTTAATCTTAAGTTATATCGGATTGTTTTTTCTCATCAGCAAGATTATGCTGCCGTTCCACGGTTTGGCGGAATGGGTTCGGCAGGTTGTACACGGTAAAGTTGATCAGGACGAAATTGATATTGATACAACCGATGAAATCGGCGAGATTGCTCAGGCTTTTAATCAAATGACCCATAAATTTAGGGAAGCCCAGGTGACTTTGATGGAGCAGCAACGCTTGCAAAAAGAATTGCAGGTAGCGCAGGAAATACAACACATGTTGCTGCCCAGCGATTTTCCAAGCGTAGAAGGTTATGATATCGGCGCTTATTATGAAGCGGCAAAAGAAGTAGGCGGCGATCTTTTTGATTTTGTGACTATTGACGAAGACACAACGGGCATCTGCGTGGCGGATGTTTCCGGTAAAGGCGTACCGGGCTCAATGATTATGACCATGATTAGAACTGCACTACGGCTCGAATCGCGCGGCAATAAAAATCCCGCCGATGTGCTTGCAAAGGTAAACCGCTTTGTTACCGACGATATGAAACGCGGTATGTTTGTAACTATGTTCTATCTGATACTTGATTCGCGAAACAGAGTGATTCATTATGCCAGCGCCGGTCATAATCCCATGATTCTTTACAGAGGCTCCACAAAACAAACCTATTATCTAAACCCAACCGGATTCCCGGTCGGTATCCAATTGCCGGATATCAATTTATTTGACAAAACCATTGAGTCCGACTCTATTCGATTGCGCGAAGATGATATTTTAGTGCTGTATACGGACGGTATTACCGAAGCCATGAACAATAAACGTGAATTATATCGTGACGAAAGGTTTCTATCCGCTATCCGTCGTGATGCGCATATGGATGTGGGAGAATTTGTAAAAAGTATTCAGGGGGATATTGCAGCATTTACGCAAGGCGCACCGCAAAATGACGATATCACTTTTGTTGCCGTGAAAGAAAAAATGATGCACGGGGATGTCGTTTATAAAGTCCAAAAGGAATTGTTTGAGCTGGTAGAGAGCGGCAGGACGGTTAAAGAAGCGTGTGAAATGATGCGCGTTTCACAATATCATTATTATAAATATAAAAGTATTGTCGACCAGCATGGTCTTGAGGGGTTAAAGGAGTTCCTATCAGGACAGGATTTAATTGAGAAAAAGCATATATCGCTTGAAGTAAAAACGAAAATATTTGATATCATTAAAAATCATCCGGAATATGGAACGAAGCGGATTTGTAAAGAATTGGATACGGAAAAATACGGTTTTGTGAAGATTGACGAGCGTAGACTTTATAATGAATTGGTTAAAATGAAACTGAATACGCGTGAAAAAAGAATACGTTTTGTTCAAAAAGGCGGAAGTAAAAAGCACATTAAGCAGCCGGGTACGCCACTGCTTACGCTGGACGGGAAAGTAATTCTTGGATTTGAATCGTTGGAGAGCGAAATTGAAAAAAGCGGCCATACAATTGATTCTCGCTTCCGACAACCGATAGTAAATGACGATAATGAAAAACGCACCATTATTACATCGTTTTCACCCAGTAAAGAAGAGTTGGAGAACAAATCGTATGCCGTAAAACCGAAGATGGATGAACAAGAGAAGCGCGTTACAAAATCAAAGCAAATTAAACAAGCGAAAAAAAGCAAAAATAGATTAAAACAAAAAACAACTAAAACCGAAAAAACAAAAACAGTTAAAAAACAAACCGCGGTAAAGAAAAAATCCGATCAGAAGAAAAAAACAAGTGTAGCGGCGACGGTAATAGAAAATCGTCCTGAAGTAAAAGAAACAAAAAATATATCACAACCGCAATTAATTAGGGATGAGTTGTTAAGCAGGGTTGCCGCTCAGGCGGACAGTGTTAAACTGGATAAGTTTTATGCTTCGATAAAAGGGAATTTAAACGCCTTGAAATTTGTTTCAAAAGATTATGACAAAAAGGATGTCTCTAAAAATGATATAAAAAAGATAATCATTATTTTAAGCGATATTCTGACTTCGTCCTATTTAAAAGATATTAGAGACATCAGACAAATAATTGAACAAATTCGTTTGTGTATGGAGCTTTTTGAAACAAAGTACGAGCAGTATGAAATCACTTTTTTAAATAATAAAATTAAACTTTTATTGAATTATATTGAAAAAATCAATAACTTAACAAGTTATGATAAGGTTTTTCGTGTCATTAATGAAGTCGGCTCTATATATTATCAGCTAAAAAATAATAAACAAAAACATACAAAAAGTACAAATAGTAAAGAAGATCAGTTAGAACTGATTAGGAAAAAATTAGCTCAAAAGGATATTTTAAAAAGTAAGATTGCCATGAAATCTTTAATTGGCACTCAGGAAAAATAGGACATCGTGGAGCTTAGCTATCCTTAAAAGGAGGAATTGATGGAAGGAATTCAAGTATCAACGGAAATTGCCGGTAGTAGAAATCATATATCCATTATTAAAGTTGGCGGATATATTGATACAACCACCTCTTCTGAACTGGAGCGGGCATTAAGCGCTCTGTTGAAACAAGGACGCTTTTATATTATTGTCGATTTGGGGAATGTTGATTATATCAGCAGCGCCGGTTGGGGTATTTTTATCAGTGAAATTAAGTCTATTAGAGAAAACGGCGGCGATTTAAAACTTGTTCGTATGGTGCCGGATGTATATGGGATATTTGAGCTGTTGGAGTTTCATCATATTCTTGATGTCTATGATACGGTTGATCAGGCTGTTAATAAATTTGAGATGCTTGAAGCCGCGGGAAAATCGGTCGCTAAAGAGATTACTCTTCCCAAATCCGAACCGGTAAGCCAGCCTTCGGTCGAACAGTCTGTCAGCGCGCCTGCCGCAACGGAAGGGGAAGCGGGTATTAAAGAGGAAGAAAAAAATATAGATCCAGCCGATTTGCCTGTGGATGAAAAAATTAAAATGATAGTTAAGACCGATCCCATATTGGGCGCGTTGAAAATAAAAAGAGTTTTAAATTCGGCAACTTATGGCTATACTAAGCTGGGATGGTTTGAGGTTAGAGCAAAATTAGTGGAACTTAATTTGAATAGCAAAGTTAAAAGATTTGAATTCGCTAATAAAAATTAACATAGGATGTACAAAATGAGCGTTGTAGTTGATGCATTATTTATTGCATTAATAAGTTTTTTCGTTATTTCCAATTTTATTGGGATTCCCGGCAACACATTGATAGCGGTAAGCGGTCTTTTTTATGGCTTGATTAATAAATTTCAGGAGTTTTCATTTTCGTATTTACTCTTAATCTTTGTTGTTGTCCTTGCCGTTGAATTACTTGAATTCCTGTTAATTAACTTAACATCAAAACGATACGGCGCTTCAAAATGGGGGTTGGGAGGTGGTATTGTTCTCGGTATTATCGGCGCTATAAGCGGCGCATTCGTAACTCCGATAGTCGGCGCATTAGTGGGGTCGGTAGCTGGCGTATTATTAGGGACGTTTCTTGTGGAGTTTTACCGTAGTGCGGATTTTCGTAAGAGCTTGCACGCAACCGTTGGCGTATTGATTGGAAAATTGGCCGGATTATCGGTTAAAACAATCGGTTCGGTAACCGTTGCGGTTATGCTTGCGTATAAAATCGTGTAAAAAACCAATCCGATAAAATTATGATATCCCGTAATGTGAACATTATGGGATTTTTTTTTGTTACGATTAAATAATGAGACAAAATGACTATTGCCAATGATAAATATTTGAGAAATTTAAAGAAAACACTGCTGATATTTCTGATTATTATGATAAACGGCGCCTATGCTCAAAAGATCGTTCCCGTGCGCATTCATTACGGCGGGGGCGGCGATTGGTATGGGAATAAAACTACCTGGCGTAATATTTTAAAAAAGGTAAAAAACGAATTATCCATTAATGTAGGCGAGCGGGAAGCGGCTTATAAAATTAACGATCCGGAATTTAATTTATATCCTATCGCTTATATTGCCGGTCACGGGAATATCCGTTTTACCAATGAAGAAGTCACAATTTTACGGCGTTATCTGACAAACGGTGGTTTTCTCTTTGCCGATGACGATTACGGTATGGATGTTTCATTCCGCAGAGAGATGAAAAAGGTTTTTCCTGAACTGAATTTTGTCGAATTGCCTTTTTCTCACCCCATTTATCATATTTATTATGAATTCAATAATGGATTGCCTAAGGTGCATGAGCATGCCGGGGGGCCGCCGCATGGCTACGGTTTGATTTTTAACGGACGTTTAGTATGCTTTTATAGTTTTAATACGGATATCAGCGACGGTTGTGAAGATGTGGAGATACATAACGATCCTCAAGCGGTTAGAATACAGGCCTTAAAAATGGCCCTTAATATTTTTCTATATGCTCTATTAAATTAAATTTTTTATTATGGATAAAAAACAAGAAAAACTTGTTTTAAACATATATCATTATGAAAAACGAAAGCTGCTTTATAAAACGGCGAGCGGTCTTTTTATTTTGATATTATTATTTTCCACCGTCTGGTTAAGCCTTGCTCTCGCCGACCATACTTTCTATTTCTCAAAAGTTACTCGTCTCGGTTTTTTAATTATCAACATTTTTTTGGGTATCTATTTTCTCAATAAATACGTTATTAAAAATATAATGGCCCTTATACACATACGCCGCAGCTCAGATTTTACCGATGTAGCTTTTGAAATCGGTAAACTATTTCCTGAAATTAAAGACGAACTGGCAAACAGCTATAATTTAATGACAAAAAGCGAAGGAAAAAATGTTTCCAGAGATTTAATCAGGGCCGCCGTATTAAGAATTTTAAACCGCTTTAGTGAGGTTGATTTTAAAGAAAAATTAATTTTTCAGCGTTATCTCCCTAAGAAAGCGCTTTATATTCCCATAATTAGCGGTATGATTATCCTGCTGATTTTTCAAAGCGAAAATATTTTTCATTCGAGTAAAAGGCTGCTTAATCCTTTTAATGATTATTTAAGAATTCCCGAATATCATTTTGATGTGAATCCCGGAAATGTTAAAGTGGTCAAAGGCAGCGCTGTAGATTTAAATGTGACTTATACCGGCCCGGAAATATTAGGCGGAAAGGTTATCTTTGACGGAGATAAAAAGAAGTCGCTTGAGCTTTCGATGGAAAATGATAAGCTTTTCGGAAAAATTCCGGTAGTTAATGAGCCGTTTACATATCAAATAGTTGCCGCCGCTTTAAATAAGCGTAAATACGGAGATAAAATTATCTCTCCCGTTTACTCTGTAAAAGTTTTAGTGCCGCCCGCAATTGAGAAAATTGATATATCCGTTCTACCTCCGGCCTATACTTCTCTGCCTAATGAATTTCTCAACCGTAATATAGGCGATATCACAGCTCTTCCGGGATCGATAGTCAATCTTAAATTGAGCGCCAATAAATTATTAAAAAGCGCTGAAATTCAATTTTATCAAAAAGGGAACAAGCCCTTGATTGTAAAGGGGAATTCGGCCTTTGCCTCTTTTAAAATAAGTAATAACGACCGATATAAAATTATTTTAAGCGACACCGCCGGTCAGCAGAATATTAATCCTATTATTTACCGAATTCAAACAATCAGCGATAATACGCCTTTTGTTGATATTGTTCAACCGGGGGAAGATGTGGAAGTTACCCTTGACGTTACATTGCCATTAAAAATTAAGGCGGAGGATGATTTCGGAATTATAAAAGCTTTTCTTGTTTATCAAATAATACATACGGATACCAGCAATACGGAAAAAGATAAAAAGATAGCCTTACATTTGTCAAGCGGAGACAATCGTCTGTTAATAGATTATTTATGGGATTTTAACGTTCTTCCCTTGGCATTTGGTGAAAGTATCAAATATTACGCCGTGGTTTACGATAATAATAATGTTAATGGACCCGGAATAGGGAAAAGTAAAATTTATTATGTGCGTTTTCCTTCAGTTGATGATTTGTTTGACGCTTTTAGTGAAACGGAAGATAAAAATATTGATGATTTAAAAGATGTTCGAGAAGAATCTCAGGATTTGAAAAAAAGGTTGGAAGAGATAGAGCGAGAGATAAAAAAAAGCAAAAAGCTAGATTGGCAAACAAAACAAAAAATAGAACAATCCATCGAACAGCAAAAAGCATTACAGAAAAAGGTGGATGACGTACAAAACAAGATTGAGGAGATGGTTGAAAAGCTCGATAAAAATAATCTGATTAGTGAAGAAGTGTTGCAAAAATTCATGAAGTTACAAGAGATGTTTAAAGACGTAGCAACACCGGAATTAATGCAGGCCATGAAAGAACTACAAAAACAAATGGATAAAGCTAATCCAAAAGATGTGCAAAAAGCGCTGGAAAAATTTAAGCTAAATCAGGAAGCTTTTAAAGAAAGTATTGAACGCACTATGGCCCTTTTGGAACAGGTGAAGCTGGAACAGCATATAGATCGATTGGTGCAGAAAGCCAAGATGCTTAAAGAGCAACAGGAAAAAATATCGAAAAAACTCGAAAAGCAGTCTTTAGGTGAAAAGGATCGAAAAAATTTACGGAATATACAAAAACAACAGGAAGACAATTTGCATTCATTGCAACGCGATTTGGAAAATGTTTTAAAAAATCCTTTACTTGCAAAATATGAAAAAACGGAAAATTTACTTAATGAGGAATCGGAAAAATTGCAACAAGGAGCGATGCAGCAAAACAGCATGGATATCGAGCAAAACATTGCTGAAAATAAACAAAACGAAGCAAAGGAAAAATCCGTAGATCTTCAGAAACAAATGCAGAAAATGCAGAAAAATTTACAAGAAGCTCAACGAAAAATGGGCGAACAAAGTAAAGCCGAAGTGCAAAAAGAGATGCTTAGCGTAATGAAACAGCTTCTTGAATTGTCTATGGAGCAGGAAAAATTATATAAGCAGACAAAACGGTCGTCGGATTACACCATTAAACAGCGCGAATTGGCCGAAAAGCAAAGCGAGATATTAAATAATTTTAAAAAAACAACATCGTCAGTAGTTGAACTTTCTAAAAAAACCTTTTTTATGGATAAAAATATCGGTCGTTCTTTGGCAAACGCGCAAAAGGGGATGCAAAAAAGCCTAAACGGATTGACCGAGAATGGTCAAGGCTCTCAGGCCGCACGAGACCAGCAAAGCGCCATGGCCGGTTTGAATGACAGCTTTATGAAAATGCAAAGTTCGATGGGTAAACTATCCGAATCTTCTTCAGGAACCGGTTTTGAAGAATTTATGAAACAATTGCAGGATATGGCTCAAAAACAGGGCGAAATTAATGATCAATCCTTAAATCTTATACGAGGAAATAAAAACGGCGGACAGCTTCCTTCCTGGCAGCAAAAGGCGCAAAGACTCGCTCAGGAACAAAGAGCCGTTCAAGAGGCATTGGAAAAAATGGCTGAAGAGATGGGCAATAGAAAAGATATGTTGGGACGAATAGGCGATGCAGCGGGAGATATGGAAGAAGTGATTCAAGATTTATTAAAAAATAACGTCAATCCTAAAACCATCGAAAGGCAGCGGCAAATTCTTTCAAGACTCCTTGATGCGCAGCGTTCTGCTCAACAACGGGAATATTCTAAGAAGCGCAAGGCGCAAGCAGCTGAAAAATATTATTCCCGCGATCCAGGAGCCGTAAAAATCAATATGATTTGAATAGGAAGCATCTGGAGGATGCGCTTAACAGAGCTTTAAAAGAGGGATACAATCAGGATTATAAGAATTTAATAAAAACCTATTTTAAAACGCTGGAAAAAGCCGAATAAGGCATGCACGATTTTGTTTCTTATTTTAAGCGGATGCATTTTGTTTTTTTATAGAATTTATGTCAATAAATTTTTTACAGTAATAAAACTGTCTAATCATCAAAGGAAACTGCATCCCTATTGTTAGGAAGGGGCTATTCATGAACATTGGGTTGTAACAATTATATCAAATGAAATCAATATTTTTTACATTTAAAAATCAAAAACTTTCCCCAAAAATAAAAAAATAACTCAAATTTTCAGAAAAACGCTGCTTAATAAAAGCTACCGAAAAAATAAATAAGAACATAGCTTCGAAAAGTGATTAATGAAAAAAGTACGGGTAGAGCCGTCAAGGTTTTATTTTTCGATGAATCGGAAAATCTGAATCATAAATAGCAAGATTCAGATTCCAGCTTAAAACATACGGGAATGACTATGGGGTCGCACATGTTGGAATAATTTTATGATATACTATTATTTTATATTGTTGATTTAATCCGGACAATCTGAAATAGAGCATATACAATAAATATTTGAAGCATAATATAGAATACTAAAACGAAGTTTAAAATAATATTAAAAATGTCTGAAATTTGTTAATTTTTTTAAATTCCAATACAATAAAATTAGAAAAAGTTATTTTTACGGTATAAGAGAATGACTATTGGCGGTCTCTTTTCAACCAATCGGGGTTTCTTGGGCTAAGAAAGCGATTGTTGTTTTACTAATCTTTGCTTCAAATATATTTTTTCAATTGTTTGTTGTAATTTGAAATGAATGGTTTTTTTTATAAATTTGACTGTTGAATGTATGAAAATAAGTAAAAAATAAATCGTTAATGGAGCTAAGAATAAAAACATTAATTATAATCTTTAGTTTAATCCTTATTGTAAATGAGGCGTTTTCAAAGCCATTTTCATTTAGTAAAAGAATTGAACTAAAAAAAAACAAAATAGTCGTTATATCGGAACCGAATTTAAAAAAGAAGCCTGCGGTCGGATTGGCTCTAAGCGGCGGAGGGTCGCGCGGAGTAGCGCATATCGGCGTTTTGAAATATATTGAAAAGCATAATATCCCTATTGATTATATTGCAGGAACAAGCATCGGCAGTTTTATCGGAGGGTTATATACCGCCGGGTACACGCCCGATGAAATAGAACATATTTTTAAAACCATAAACTGGAAAACTATTTTTAGCGATAAAACCGAACGGACATCGCTTTTTATGCAGCAAAAAGAGGAATACGACCGTTATTTATTATCCATCGGTTTTAACGGTCTAAAACCTTATATCCCTAATGCGTTAACGCCCGGGCAAAAACTTCTCACCATAATTACCAAGTTAATTATTAAAGCGCCGTATCAGGTTAAGAATAGCTTTGATGATTTGAAGATACCTTTTAGAGCGGTTGCCACCGATCTTATTACGGGAAAAATGATCGTATTAAAGGATGGGAGTTTACCGGAAAGTATTAATGCTTCCATGGTAATTCCGCTTCTTTTTTCACCGGTCGTTCGAGATTCGCTTTTATTAGTGGACGGAGGATTGGTAAGTAATCTACCCGTTGGCGTTGTAAAAAATATGGGGGCGGATATTATTATCGCCAGTGATATGAGCACCGTTTTACGCAAAAAAGATGAATTAAAGCTGCCATGGGAAATTGCCGATCAGGTTACGACAATTATGTCTCGTTCCGCTTATGAAAAAAAGAAAAACCAAGCCGATATATTAATAAGGCCGAATGTTCCCAATATAAATAATACTGATTTTTCCAAGATAGACAGTTTAATTGCCGCTGGTGAGAAGGCGGCCGAGTTACAAATGGCCAAATTAGATTATGTTTTCCAACGCCATAGCGACAGTTATCCTTTAGCGGATTTTTATGGTATAATAAGCTCTGTGGATGCACCTAACAATTTAAAAATAGCGCCTTGGTTTGCGGCAGGGGATAGTCTTTCTTGCTCAATGATCAATGCTTTTTTGGATAGCTTGATTAACAGCGGTTGGTATAAAAAAGTGCAATGCGTTGTTGATACGTCGCAAGGGCGCGTAAATCTGAAAATTAACGCGGTATCGTGTTCCGTGTTGCAAAAAATAGACATTATCGATGCTGCTAAAAATAACGCGCAGAAAATAGCAAAACTTTTTACTCTGCAAATTAATCGTAAAATTAATGTTGATTCCCTAAAGACCGATCTGGAAAAAATACGTAAAGCGTATTATAAAGAAGGCAATACACTAATGGAAATAAAAGATATCAGCATTGACAGCCTCAAAGGTGTTTTAACAATTAACATAGATGAAGGCATCATAACAAATGTCGTAATATCCGGAAATAAACGAACTAAGGATTATGTAATTATGCGGGATTTTAACGCATTGAAAAATAAGGCGTTTAATTGGCGTATGATTAATGAATCGATGAAAAATGTCTATTCTTCCGGATTGTTTGAGCGTGTTGGAGTCGGCGTACAAAAAAATCCCATGGGTTATACGCTAAAAGTTAAAGTGAAAGAAAAATCTTCGGTTAGAATGAACATCGGCGGAAAAGTTGATAACGATAGGCGCGCTCAGCTTTATCTTGCTTTTACGGATCAGAATTTTTTGGGAAACGGTATAAAAACAACGCTTATCGGCCGTTTTGGAACGTATGATAATTTTTACGCCCTAAACCTTCGTAACGATCGCATATTTGACACCTATTTAACGGTTAACGGACTAGCTTATTTTAATACTGAGATTAATCCTTTTTATTTAGATAATGAGGAAGTCGGCCAATATTATGAAAAACGTTTCGGATTGAAAATACAGGTTGGCTTTCAGTTGTTTCATCTCGGCCAAATTATCGGTCAGTTTCGTATTGAGAATGTTGAAGATATCGTATATGATGGTATTTTCGATAAGGGGCAAAATATTGAACTTCATACGATCTCATTTAAGTCTGTGAGCGACGGACGTAATAAAAGAGCATTTCCAACAGACGGCGGATATTTTTATTGGATGTTTGAAAGCGGCAGTAATATTCTCTTAAACAGCGATCGTGGTTATACCAAGGCATTGGTTCATCTCGAACGTTACTTCACGTTAAACAGAGTGCATACTTGGCATTTGCGAGCGCATATTGGAATAGGCGATAAAACCCTTCCGTTTTCGGAGAATTTTAGAATGGGCGGGTTGGATGATTTTTACGGTTATTGGCAAAACGAATTATTTGGTAAACAGCAGTTGTTATTATCCTCCGAATATCGTTTGAGAATACCTATTGGAATATTTGATGAAACTTATATTTCAATGCGATATGATGTCGGCGGCGTTTGGCGGGAACCGACGCTTTTAATTTCTACCGACGATATGGAAGCAGCGATGGGCGTTTGTATCGGTTTTAACACTTTCCTTGGGCCGTTAAAATTTGCTTACGGCAGAACCTTTTCAGGAAAAGAGCTTGGTTATCTTTCTTTCGGTCTAAATTTTTAATTTTTTAATTATTTTTTTATGTGCTGCGTGAATTGGAAAACCCATTAATTCGCTTGCTTCAACCCATTCATAATCAGTGGAAAGACCGCTTATAATTTTTATTTCTTTAGGGATAACCCGAATTGGCGTATAAGAAGCGTTTATGTGCGTGTATTGATGTTTTATACTCTTAAATATTTGTTTTATTTCCCCTTTAATTCCAAAAGCATTATTAAGAAATTTGTTTAATTGATTTTTCGAGTAAGCGTTTTTTTGACCCTCTATAGAAGGAAATTCCCACATTGAGGCAAGCAATCCTTTTGACGGTCTTTTGATTATTAGGAAACGTCGATTATATTCAATAACGAAAGTATAGTAGAATAATTCCTTTTTCCTTTTTGCAGGCGTTTTAACGGGATAGAAATGAACGCTGTTTTTTGCATTTGCATTACAAAAAAATTTTACAGGGCAATCCATACAATGGGCGTTCTTTGTTTTACAAACGGTGGCTCCCAGTTCCATGACGGCCTCGTTATATTTCGACGGATTCCTTTTATCAAGCAGCGCTTCGCTTATCATAGATATTTTCCTAAATCCTTGTTTGGATGAAATATCATCATTAATAGTAAAAAGTCTGCTAATTACTCTTTTAACGTTGCCGTCAACCACAGCAAAAGGTTTGTTAAAGGCAATGGAAAGTATGGCATGAGCGGTATATACACCGATTCCGGGCAAGGATAACACTTCATTTATATTCAGTGGAAATTTGCCGGAAAAGTCGTTAACAATCATTATTGCCGCTTTGCGTAAGTTCCTTGCTCTTGAATAATAGCCTAGGCCAGCCCAAATCGTAAGAATTTCATGCTCGTCGGCAGATGCAAGCCTTTCAATATTGGGGAATCGATTATAAAATTTATGGTAATAGGGAATGACCTGCTCAACCTGGGTTTGTTGTAACATAAATTCGGAAAGGAATGTTTTATACCAATGCGGATCATTTCTCCACGGTAATTTGCGCGCGTTATTTTCAAACCAGTTTAATAAATTATTACGGAACGCGGCCGAATCTATTATTAAGTCCATTAACAATACTATTTAGATTTTAACGTTTCTTCAAACCATTTGGAGGTATGAGAGCGAACCATTTGCACAAGACAAATTTGGGCGATAAAATTCGAAGAGCGTTTCAATGAGTTTTCATAAAGGTTAATTAAACCATTGCTGTATTTGTCGAGATAAATACTGTCTATTTGAGTCGGATCGCCGAGAACGATAAGTTTTGTGTTTTCGCCGAGGCGGGTGCCGAGCGTACGCATCTGAAACGGATTGGCGTTTTGTGCTTCATCAAAAATGACGAAGGCGTTGGAGAGGTCCGTTCCCCTAACATCGGCAAGATTCATTATTTCAATAATACCTGAATCAAGTAATTTTTTGTAACTTTCTTCTTCTTCGCCCTCTTTGGTAAATAAACGCAGCTTGTCTATAAAAGGACGCATTTTAGGCAATAATTTTCGCTTCATGGAACCCGGTAGATATCCGATGTCTTCACCTAAGCGGCTTTTTGTTATTATGGGTTTAATCAATTTAACGGAGTCGTATTTCCTTTCTTTAAAAACTTTTTCCAAGGCGGCGCCAAGGGCAATGTGTGTTTTTCCGGTTCCCGCTCTGCCGATAATAATTTGAACCTTAATGTCGTCGTCCATAGCCTGCTGCATACAAATAGCCTGTTCAAAATTATATTCATAATGCGGGTCGATAACTTTGGGCGAGTAGCCGAGAACGTTGGTTGAGTGATAGTCAAAATATTTCAGGCGGTCTCCTTTGCGGATTCCCATTCCAAAAAAATGATTATTGGGGTCAAAAAGCGCAACACCTTCGTTCTCTCGTAAATGCCATCTTTTTTTATACTGTCCGTCCCAATTATCACCCTTATCCGATGAAAAAATGGTTTTTATTTCATCCTCGTCCAATTGTATTTCTTTTATAGGTTGGAAAAAACTGGAAAGATACTCTTCCGAGATTTTATCATGGCGGTAATCTTCGGAATTGATTTCCAAGGCAATACTTTTAATGCGCAGATTGCGGTCTTTGGTAACAAATATAAACTCGCGATGCGGGAAGGATTCCTTTAACCCGATAATTTGTGAAAGGATGACATTATCTTTGTAGGTTAGCGACAATTCTTTGGGGAATTTATCGGATACATAACCGTGAATCAGCAAAATGACGCCTTCTTTACCGTTGGGAATAGGAATGCCGAGTTTGGAATCCTGGTTACGGTTGATCAATTGTTCCAGTTTCGCGCTGATATCTCTGGCATTATAGCCGATTACCGGATCGCTTTTTTTCCCGTCTATTTCATCAATTACCGAAAGCGGGATGAGTACAAAATGTTCATCAAAGCGGAAAATGGCCGAAGGATCGTGAAGCAATACATTGGTATCAAGCACATAAACCCGTCTGTTATCTTTTTGTTTTAAAAGCGTTGCATCATTCATATATCCGTTCCGTTTTAGTTATATGATATATATAAGAATAAGCAATTGAAAATGAAAATCAAATTTATTTTATAACAAGGGATTACCAAAGAGACGCTTATGTATTATGTGCTGATACTGATTGATTTATCCGTCCATCGTTAAAAATTGACGTTTAGTCTAACCGTAATACCGCCCGATGTTAACTAATTTGATTGTTTATTAAAATTCCAGTAGATTCAAAAATATTTAATTTTTTTATGGATTGCTAAATGAATAAACCGGAATTGTTATCTCCTGCGGGAACATACGAAAAAATGCAATATGCTTTTGCGTTCGGCGCTGATGCGGTTTATGCCGGGGTGCCGCGTTTTTCCCTGCGCACAAGGGAAAATGATTTTACGCATGATAGATTAAAAAATGCTTTGGAGTATGCGCATCGTCTCGGCAAACAATTTTATTTGACCATGAATATTTTTCCGCACAACCGCAAAGTGGATTCTTTTTTAAAATCTCTCGATTCAATTGCTTCGCTCAAACCCGATGCTTTAATTATGTCTGATCCGGGAATGATAATGGAGGCGAGAGAAAAATATCCCCAGCTTACCATTCATCTTTCCACGCAGGCCAATACCATTAATTGGCGTTCGGTAAAATTTTGGAAAGATTTGGGATTAAAACGCATTATTTTAAGCCGAGAGCTTTCTATAGACGAAATAAAAGAGATCAAACAACGCGTTCCTGATATTGAGTTGGAAACGTTTATTCATGGCGCTATTTGTATTGCTTATTCCGGCCGTTGTCTGCTTTCCAATTATTTTACGCACCGTGACGCCAATCAAGGTAGCTGCACCAACGCCTGCCGCTGGCAATATAATCTTTATCGGGAACCGAAAGAAAAAATTGCCGAAGATGATGATTATTTGCCCTTAAATCATAATTATTACATTGAGGAGAGTGAACGTCCGGGTTCATTAATGCCTATCGATGAGGACGAGCACGGCACCTATATAATGAATGCTAAAGATCTGAGTACAATTGCCATAATCGACGATCTTATTAAGGCGGGGATAGACAGTTTTAAAATCGAGGGTCGTACAAAATCGCTTTATTATGTCAGTATTGTTACGCGCGCCTATCGCAACGCTATCGACGAAGCGCTTGAAAGCAAAAGTATTAACGTCCGAACCAAAGAAGAAGTTAAAGCTGTGGCCAATCGCGGTTATGTAACGGGTTTTTTGGAAAGAAATCCTGTTGAACGCGGACAAAATTACGAAGCAAGCCATTCCAACGATCATACGCACACTTTTACAGGTATTATTGATGATTACGATAAAAAAAGCGCAAAAGCGATAATACGCGTTCGCAACCGTTTTCAAAAAGGAGATCGTTTGGAATTGGTTACGCCCGATGATACGATTCCTTTTAAGGTGAAAACCATTGAAGATTTGGAAGGCTCTCAACGTGATATCGCTCATGGAGGCGGGATAAATGTTAAAATAAATATTCCTGATTTTTCATCCGATTTTGCCTTGTTGCGGAGGCCCCTTGCGCAAGATATGACATAAGCATTATTTAGATTAATATTTATGCTTTTTGATATTCTCTTTTATTTTGATTTTAACACTCTCGTCAAGTTTGATATTATTCCGCTTGTCGTTCTCAAATTCTTTGGCCAGCTTTGAAGCCATATTGTGAAGCTTTATTAGCTGTTCCCTGTAGCGCATGCAAAACGTACATCCTAAAAGATGAATTTTTATCTGTATGCGTTCTTTAATGGTCAACTTCTTGTCAAAAGACTCCGAGATTTTTCGACCGATTACTTCGCAAGACGGCGTACTCATGGCAATCAGCTTCATCAAACCCATATTAATGCTTTGTAATGTTTTTTTCATATTTTTATCTGGAATAAATTAATCACTTATTTTGATAACCATCTTTTTTCAATACATTTTCTTAAAATGCTGCGCGCCCTATGCAGCAATACCCATAGATTAGACGATGTGATATTTAATTTCTTACAAATTTCATCTGATTTAAAACCGTCGATCTCTCTAAGCGAGAAAACTTCTCTTGTTTGAAGAGGTAATAATTTGAGGCAGCGTTCTAAAATTGAAAGGAATTCCTTATCTTCATAGATATGATCCCCTGATTTGGACCAGTTTTGCGGAGCTTCTTCTCCTTTCCACATTCCGTTTTCCAGGTAATCGCTGTTATTTTCATTATTTTTTGTAGTTTGTGTGGATTTAACATTATTAAAGTTTTTTCGATAGTGGTCGATAATCTTATTTTTAAGGATTGATATCAACCATGTCCGAACGGAACTCTTTTTTTTAAATTGATTAATATTTTTCAAAGCGGATAAGAAGGTGTCTTGCACCAAATCTTCGGCGATATTTTTATTGTTTACGCGTAAAATTGCATATCGATAAAGTGAATCGGCGTAAAGATCAACCCATTGTTCGGGATTTATTTGATCTATTTTATTTTGTGTTAAAAGAAATATCATTTTATTGCTTATATTGCTTATTTTGTAATAAATATGTAAAAATTACTAATAAAGCTTATGGAGATAGTTGCTTTTAATTCTATTACTGAATAACTTATAACTATAAACTCATTGATATTTATATAGCTATAAATTTAGCTCGAAGATACGAATTTTTTATTAATATATCAAAAGCATTAATAGTAAAAAACAGGAAAAATTGATATAGCACACAATAGCCATTACAAACGGGGGCTAAATTACTCATGTTCCGAGATAGATTAATTTGAAACCTGATAGTTATGATAATTATGGAAGGCTGTGCAAAATTTAAAATTTCCGATAAATTAATCTGAGTATGATAACGGAAACACTTAAAAAAATACTGAAATCGACTATGGAACTGTTTAAAACGCCAAAAGACGATCTCGTTAAAGAGAACCTGTTTAAAATATTCAAAGACGTTCCTTTAGAAGTCGCTGTATATGATCCTTTCGGAAGTTATATTTTTGTAAATGAACAGTATATCCCGGATCGTGATTTGCGGGAGGCGGTTATCGGCCAGAGCGATGTATTCTTTTTTAAAAAATTAGAGATAAATAAAGAAGCGCTTAAGAAAAGAATTACAAATTTTAATAAAGTATTAAACGAAAAAAAAACAATAACTTTTACCGAAAAATTGCCGTTTATTAAAATAGTAAAATTCTATATTATAAACGAACTTTTAAACCCGTATTTTCACAAAAAAATCCCGATAAAATCGAATATATTTATTCCTTTGGAAACAATTTAAGCGCTACCATACTAAGTCAGCGTGAAATAAAATACCTTGCCAATCACGACCAGCTGACTAACCTCAAAAACCGTTATGCATTTTATGCTTATCTCGATAATCACCTCGATGTGATAAAACACGAACATCATCCCTATTCCGCGATAATAACCTGTGATATTGATAATTTTAAAATGGTAAATGATTCGCTTGGTTTTCATTTTGGCGATATGGTTTTGAAAGAGGCCGCTTCAAGAATAAAACTTTGTCTTCCTAGTATTGAAACGATTTTTCGTATCGGTGGAAATGAATTCGGTATCATTTTATCGGAGGTAAAAGATAAATTCGAACCGGGCAGAGTTGCGGAAAAGTTAATTTCGTATCTGTCGGCGCCCTATATGATTTTCGGACAAAATATCTCTTATCTGACGACAAGTATCGGTATCGTGGTTATGCCGCGCGACGGCAGCGATAAAAAGTCGCTTCTTAAAAATCTGAATACCGCCGTTCATTATGCTAAAGGTAAGGGGAAAAATAATTATCAATATTTTGCGCCGAAGATGAATGAGGCAGCGGCAAACAAAACATTAATCGAACGTAATTTAAAAACGCTGGTTGAAAAACAGGATTATGAAAATCAGTTTAAATTGGTCTATCAACCGATCGTCGCGAAAAACGGCTCATCCAATAATTACAACGTTGTGGGTACGGAGGCGCTATTACGCTGGCGCAGTCCCGAATTAGGGTGGATATCTCCGGATACATTTATCCAAATAGCCGAAGAAAGTAATTTAATTACCAATATAGGCGACTGGGTGTTTAACAAGGCTTGTTATGATTTTAAAACATTTTCAAGCAAGGTTGATAAAGATCTTTATGTTTCCATTAATTTATCCGCTAAACAATTACAAGCGAACAACATTGTCAGACGTATCACAAACACGTTAAATTATTTGCATATAGATCCTAAAAAAATACAACTTGAATTGACGGAAACCAGCTATCTTGATGAGCTCGATGCCGTAATGAGTAATATCAATAAGATATCCGATCTTGGTGTAGGTTTGGCTATAGATGATTTTGGAATAGGTTATGCTTCCTTGTCTTATCTTCATCGCGTACCGGCAACGGCCATTAAAATTGATAAATCTTTTATTCAATATTTGAATACCAGCGATTATCATAAAGAATTGGTTAAATCGATTATTATTCTCGGGCAGAATTTAAACAAAGACGTTATTGCCGAAGGTGTTGAACAATTGGAAGACCTTCATGTGCTAAATAATTATAACTGTAATAAGTTCCAAGGATATTTATTCAGCCAGCCGACCGAGTTGAGTGATTTTGAAAAAATGCTGCAGAAAGACAACCTCTTAACCACTATAATTGAATAATTATTTTTTCCTTTCAAATTAAGCCGTTTTTTAGTATTTTTATTTGATCTGCATTCATCGATTATAACAAAAGGAATTTTATTATGAGCAATAGTAATATATCGTCCGAAAAGCGAAATGAGCTTACAAAATTTTTACAAACCGTCTATCCATTTTTTGGCTTTAGCGATGCCGAATTGGCGCCTATAATAGATATTTTAAAAGTACATCATTATAAAGCCGGCGATGTTATTTTGCAGGAAGGTAAAAGCGGAAAAGAACTCTTTCTGGTCGAAAGCGGCGAATATAAATTGAATAAAATGGGGCGCAGTATTAAAACGTTCAAACGAGGTGATTTCTTCGGTGAAATTGCGGCGCTTGATAACAGGCAGCGAACGGGAACGGTTACGTGTATCGTAAGCGGAGTGCTTTATTCTTTTGTTGAAAATGATCTGGAAGACGCCTCTAAAATTTCCGCAGCGCTATCGGCTAAAGTTTTTAAAGGGCTTGCGTCTTTGATAGCCTCTTATATTAGGGAAGAGATCACGCTTTATGATGAAATGCAGGTTTTGCTAATTCAGGACGGCGGCTGTGCTCCAGGGTATAATCCGGTAACGGCATTTATTTCAGAATATCTCGAAAATGCCGGTTATAATGTCTATATTGCGGCGGAGGGATTTCGTTCAGTGGTTTCTAATAATACGTCCGATTATCGGCGTTTAATTTATAATCCTAATACCTATAATAGTTTAGAACATATTCCGGGCGTTATTTTTTCGCCGCCCTTACGTGAAGCGCGCGGCGCCGATTTCAGATCGGAACGATATCCCGAATTTAAGGAAGCGGAAAATCAGAAAAAGGCTGCGGAAAATATTATGAGCAGAAAAGTAAAGATACTTATCGGGATCGGCGGAAACGGTACCTTTGCAGGAATTAATGCTCTTGGCAAACTTTTACCCGATGATATGCAAATATTCTTTATTCCGGTTACAATCGATTCCGATATTTACGGTACGGATTGTATCGGCGAGTTTACGGGCGTCGAAGTGGGCGCGGAAAAGATACGCTGTTATATGGCAGACGCACGTACGCACAATCGCATCTATATTATTGAAATGATGGGAGCAGACGGAGGATTTCATGCTTTGCATTCTGCTTTAGGCGCCGGCGCTCATCTTGCCGTTTTACCCTCTTCCAAGCTCGATTTGAAAAAAATTATCAAAGAGTTGGCGAAACATCAGGAAGCCGTTATCGTTGTCGCCGAAGGGTACAAGGAAGCCGAACGTAAAAAAAACGGATACAAAGGGAATGCCGCGGAATATTTTCGCGATGAATTGTACAGCGCGGGTTTTGAAACCAATAACAAGGTTGTTTGCGAGGGTTTTTCACGCGATATCCGCGGGGCAACGCCGAATAATTTGGACTTAATGCTGGCGCAGAGGATGGCGCGTAAATTGCGTAAACTTTTATTGGAAGGAAAGACAAAGGTTATGCCAGCGGTTCTTTCGGGTAAAGAACACAGCATTCCGTTTGATGAAATAAAAACTGATAATTCGGTGAAATCCGATTTGGCGCAATTATCCAACAGACTTCTCAATGGATAATGTTTTAATTTTATTAAACAGCATAAACAATGATAAAAATAATATGAACAAAATAGCGGCTATGATTAATGTCCATTTTGCAGCGGTAAAGCAGCCCGCAAAATTTGCCAATAGATGAAATTTAACGGGATAATTAAGTATCAGAATCGTTAAAGATGAATTTTCTAGAAAATCAAATAAAGCGGCGGCCATGGAAATGTAACATAAACGAATAAAGATCCTTTTGCGGATTTTTAACTTTACGATTAAGTAAATTGACAGCGCCGTTAAAAAAAAAGAATAAACGATCGGATATAATATATCAATCGTCATGGCCGTTAAGGCATAGCGGGAGCGTTCCAATGCCGAATAGTTTGCAATGATTTTATAAATTTGTTGAGATGAATAATAATATTTTATATCGGGAATACCAGCCTCGCTTTGCGGTAATGCCGGAAAAATCAACAGCGCAAAAATCAGATATAAAACGAATAAGAATATTACTTTTTTCCCCGAAACATTTTTCATCAAAATCGCTTTCTAATACTATTGCGTTAATAGGATAACAAAATGTAAGAAAAAAAATAGTGTTGATCAAAAAACAAAGCATTTTAGTTATATTTTTCTATTTTTGCAACGGTATTTAAAAAAGAGAAACTTAAAATTCAAGTAGACGCCCTTGTGGATAGTTCATCAAAAGAAAAGGGTTATTAAGGGAATAGATTGTTATTTCAAATCCGGATGCTCGGAAGAGGAGAGAAATCTTAAGAGCAAATCACGCTGATATCGAAATCGCTATGGCTATCGGTAATTGTTTTTTATTACAATATTAGAGATATAATCACTTATATCTCTACATAATATTCCCTTTGGGTCTATTCCTTCCTTTCTTAAACTCAGACTCTTTTGATTGTATTCATTGGAAACCCGGAGAATTGTGTAAGGTTTTTGAAGGCGTTTCGTCTAATCATTCAAAAATTGTGGCAATAAGATGGCGTTTATCGACAAATAAATTATAATAACAAAGAATATTTTTATATTTTATTTCGTTCAATTTAGCAATTAATAAAAATTAGGGGGAGTTATGGTCGAATTATTTATTAAATTCAAAAATGCGTTAAATAAACTGATTGATTTGCCGCCGTTGCTTTTTAGGTTGATTTTATCCTATGGATTTTATGAACCTGCCATGCGTAAAATGAGTAATGTGAATGCTATCGCAGAATGGTTTGCGGGAATGAATTATCCTTTTCCGACTTTAAACGCTTATATGGCCACTATTACGGAAACTTCAGGATTTATTTTACTTTTTCTTGGATTAGGAACGCGCATCATTTCAATTCCTTTGTCTGTCGTTATGCTGGTAGCTATTTTTACGGTACATATCGATAACGGTTTTCATGCGGGAAATAACGGGTTTGAGATTCCTTTGTATTATCTGTCAATGCTTTTCAGTCTGATTGTAATCGGCCCCGGTAAATATAGTATTGACGCTTTTATTAAAAGACGCTTTTCTAAATAATTTACCTTTTGTATATCAAACAATGAAAGCCGGCGTTTTGCGGTTTTCGTTGTTTGTTATAATTATTCTTGATATCAGCGCTGAAATGGTTTGGGCATATAAGAATTGTTTACTCTATTCGGGACCGTTTAATTTAAAAATGTGAGAAATATTCAAAATAATTGAAACCCGTCCGTCGGTTATGGTAACATGGGCTCATAATTCGCATGATCATTCCATTATCTATTAGTATCATCGCATTCCTTATAAAATTTATAACAGGTTATAAGTTGCAAAAAACTTTGATTGTTAGTAAGTTAACATATGAAATTTATATAATTTGCAAAACCTCAAATCGTTATTTTGGTCTATAGGGAAGATTAATAGCGTTGTTTTGTTTAGCCCCATTTGTTTGATTTAATAATGTCGATAAGTTAAAAACCTTCTGTAAAATACGGAATGTGATAAAGGAAAAAGTGGTGAATAATTTATTGGTCGTTGGAATGATCCTGTTCATGGGTTTTATCATGGGAGAAATTGCCGATATAATTAAACTTCCCAAAGTAACGGGATATATTATCGGCGGGATTATCTTAAATCCCCAGCTAACGCATATTATTTCCGAGAATTTTATTGATAATGCTGCAATCGCCACAAATATGGCGCTTGCCTTTATAACATTCTCTGTAGGCGGAACGTTACTAAGCTCAAAAATAAAACAACTCGGCAAATCGATTTTATTAATTACATTTTTTGAAGCTGAATTCGCTTTGCTTGCCGTTGTCGTTGGTTTCATAATTATATTTTACTTTTTCCCTGGGTTGTTAAGCGTCGCAGCTATTTCTATGGGAGTGCCTATGGCGATTTTAATGGGCGTTTTAGCTTCGCCGACAGATCCTACGGCAACATTGGCGGTAACTCATCAATATAACGCCAAAGGAGAGGTGTCTTCAACTATTATGGGAGTTGCCGCGTTTGACGATGTTTTTGGTATTCTTAATTTTAGTTTGGGCATTGCAGTCGCAAGAATGTTTATTGTGCCTGCCCGTCATGCCTTTAATATTCATTCATCTATCGTTGCGCCATTAGTTTCAATTGCAGGCGGAGTGGCGCTTGGGGTTGTTTTTGGCTTTGTTATTAACTTTATTTCTATGCGTGTAAAACGACAAGAAGAAGGAACGTTAATAGTTATTATTCTCGCTATGCTCGCCTTGTGTTTTGGTTTGGCAAATCGCTTTAATGTCGATGAATTGCTCGCTACTATGACCAGCGGTATTATTGTTGTAAACTTTAATCCTTTACAAGAAAAAATATTTACCCTATTGGAGCGCTACACGGAAGAGCTGATCTTTATCTTCTTCTTTACTTTGAGCGGGATGCATCTTAATTTGTCCGTTATATCTTCCGTTTCTGTTTTGATATTGATTTTTGTGTTGTTAAGAGCTTTAGGTAAAATGAGTGGCGCTGTTTATGGAGCGTATTTAGCGCATTCATCCGCTAAAATTAAACGTTATACGGCGTTCGGACTTTTGCCGCAAGGTGGAATTGTTATCGGTCTGGCGCTGTTGGTAAAGTCGTATAATGATTTTGAGTCCTTATCCGATATCCTGATTGCCACTGTGATCGGTGCTACCGTGATTCATGAACTTCTTGGACCCGTTATGGCTCGCTTTGCGCTAAAAAAAGCAGGGGAAATTTAGGGTGCTAATATAAAACCGTTTTGGAAATCCGAATGAGTCTGTTTAAGATTGTTAATAGTCGGTAGAAAAATAAAAATGTGCCAAAATTTTCTTGTTAAACGTAAAGAAAAAAAGGGAGTGGTTTATCTCCCTTTTTTTAAGTTTAAACTATTTCATTTTATTCGTTTTAATTCATCTTGCGCTCTATTTTTTATATAATCGTTTTGTGTTATGGATATAATTTTTTCCAACGCTTGTTTGGCTGCCTGCGGATGGTCTCGTTTGATTCTTCCGGCTATTCTTACAACGGCTGTCTCCGCTTCATTTTGTATATCCTTTTGCGTTAGATAGCTAAGAGCGGCATTAAGCGCGTCAATAGTTCTGATATCGCTAAGACCTGAAAGAGCCATACGTTTTTCGTTGCTTCTTCGAGCTAAGGCCATAGCTTGTTGATACAGTTTTACACTTTCGCTGTTATCGCGTTCATTATTAATATCTATTAGATTAATGAAACCGCGGAGAGCGAGAATTTTTTCAAGTTCATTACGCGAAGAATTTGCCGTATGCAGTAAATTGTTTATAGGCGCGTCGTCGGGCCACTCGGAAAGAGCCTTTACAGCGGCGATTCTAACATCTTCTTTATTGTCGCTTAACGCATTTGTTAATTCTTTTAAGCTATTATCAACCCCGATTTTTCCAAGCACTTGAATAAGAGATGCTTTAAAATCAGTCTTCTCATTTTTATTTATTTCTTGCAAGATAAGTTGAGTTTGCTTTTCTTCCGGCGTTATTTTTTTTGCCGTAAGCGCTACCGTTAGAATGGCGTCATTTCGTTCATCTTCTGTTTTTGAATTTTTAAGTATTTCCAATAATTGAGGCAAATAGTCCGGTAAAGCAAGCTGGCCAAGAACTTTGATTGCGCTTTCTCTTACCTTTGCGCTTTTATCCTGCGTTAATTTTAATATATCCGTAACGGATTCATCGGCGCCGCGTTCACCGAGACTTCTAATTAATTCCACTTTAATATCTTCTATGGAATTTGGAATGATAGCGCTGATTTTAGGGTTAACGTCGCTTCCGCGCAGGCGATACAAGCTTTCTCTTGCAGCGTCTTGTTCCGCTTTGTCTCCGGTTGCCGCTTTTGCTGCCAGTAAAAATACATCATTGGCGTTCCCTAAAGCGGTTAAAGATTGTAAGGCGGCCACGCGCACATCGGTATTTTTACTTTTTATAACGGTTAAAATATCATACTTAACCGAAGGATCGCCGATGTCGGCCAAGGCGCCGATGAGCTGTATCTGATGATAGACGGATAGTTTTGGCAGAAATGCCGATATTTTCGTTAACTGCGATTTATCCTTTAAGTTGCGAATCTCCTTTATTACAATATCTTTGGCTGCGCTGTCTTTCCCTTTTAATATTTTTATCGTATAATTTGCCGCGTTTTTAGGGTCGGATTGTAAAATACCGTATATAGCCGCTGTTCGGATTGTCGACGGCGTATTTTCATTATCATATTGTCGGTAAATTTTCAGCGCTCTTTCCGTTTTGCCTTTCTTCGCGTAAGCGTCGGCACATTTCAATAAAGCGTCCATGCTAATTATTTTTAAATTACCGCTTTGACGTCTTATTGTTTCCGTTAACGCTATTAACGCTTTGTTGTTGGCGATTTTACCGAGAGCACAAACCGCGGCGGCTGCCGTCGCTTTATCCGTATCGGTTGTTAATCCGGCCAATGGATTGACGGCCGCTTCAGTACGCCGTTCTCCGAGGCAGTTTATTATGCCTATTCTATCTTTCCCGCTAGTTTCATTAAGCGCCTCAATGAGCGTTTTATCCGTTTCAGCGCTTGGAATGCGCTGTAAGGCATAAAGAGCGATATCGGTGGTTTTCGAGTCGAGTAAAAGTTTCTTTAGAGCGGGCACGGATTCGTTTGTGCCGATTAAACTCAACTGACGGCAAGCGAATTGTTTGGAGGCAAAAGTTGCGTTCGATTCTATAAATGCGATTAGTTTTTTCTCCATGATACGTTCATCCGGCGTGCCGTAAGTTTTATGCACCATCGTTTCTAATTCCGATAAGTCGGCGCGGCTTTGGCCGTAGTCATAAGTTAAAATATTTTTTAAAAGTTGGTCGGTTTGCTTAAAATCGACTTCTTTACTCCCTGAACATCCTTGAAGTAGTACCAGCGCAATAATAACATAAACATAAAAATGCTTTTTTAAAAAAATCATACTCTATTCCTCACTATGTTAATAAGGTCTTTTATTATCTTTAACACAATAACTGATCATCAAATTATTAAATCGGACGGATTACCCCAGATGCCACGGCGAACGCATGGCATTACCCAGCATACGCCCCGCTTCCTCGTCATTAATAATGTTTTCCGTATCGGGGTCGAAATAGAGCTTACGTCCTAATATCATAGCTATTTGTCCAAGATGACCCGGTGAGGCGGAGCGATGCGCAACTTCGCAGGGTGTAATTGTAGTTTTTCGTGATTTGACGCAGTCGATAAAATTGCGCCAGTGTCCGGGGGATTTGTATAGATGAATTTCTTCCGGCCCGATATGTTCGCGTAAAATTCGTTTATCGGAAGCTTCCAACGTATTGCCGCGATTGACATAGATCCAGCCTTTATCGCCAATCCAGCGAGTGCCTTGCCTGATTCCCGAATATCCGCCTGCAATGATCATTTCCATGCCGTTTTTATATTTTGTATGCACTTTATATTTGGTAGCCGTATTATAAACGCCTGTTTTCGGATACTCTCCATGTCCCTCAATTTCAACCGGTCCAGTGTATTCGGTGTTCATTCCCCAGTGGGCGATATCCACATGATGACCAACCCAGTCCATAAGCTGGCCTCCGCCGAAGTCCAAATCCCAACGCCAGTTTTTGTGAGAGCGGGATTTAATATACGGTTTATAGGGCGCAGGGCCGAGCCACATTTCATAATTCAATTCTTGCGGCGGTTTTGTAATGGCATCCTGCCCCGCGGTACCGGCAAAGTCGGAATGACCACTGGGTAGGCCGACTTCTATAGTATGTATTTTGCCTATTCTACCGTTGCGCACAAGTTCTGCCCCGCGGCGAAAATTCGCTTGTGATCTCTGCCAGCTTCCGGTCTGCCAAATTCGTCCGAATCTTTCGACTGCATTGACCATTGCTCTACCTTCAAGAAGACTGTGAGACAGCGGTTTTTCTCCGTAAATATCCTTACCTGCTTTTGCCGCTATGATAGCCGGAATGGAATGCCAATGATCGGGCAAGCCAAGTGAAACCGTATCAATATCGTCTCTTTCAAGAACTTCCCGGAAATCTGCGTAAGTTTTGCAATCCCTATTGCCGTATTTTTTATCTACCAAATTTTTTGCATTTTGCAAATGATTTGTATCTACATCGCATACGGCAATGATGCGCACATCTTTTTCACGTAAAAAGCTTTTTAAATTACTGGTACCCTGCCATCCAACCCCAATGCAAGCCATGGTTATCGTATTGCCGGGCGACGGGCGACCGTTTTTTCCGAAAACCGTGTTGGGAATGATTGCGGGAAAAGCGGATAATGCTAATGTTCCCCTTGCTGTTATTTTTAAAAATTCTCTGCGGGTAGTTTTTTTATGAGCCATTGGAATCTCCTGTATTGTATATTATTCATTAATGAAAAACTTTTATCCGAAATTCGCCAAATTTTTCAATAATTCATTTCTGTAAAAAAAATCCGAATATACACAAATATAAAATTGCGCTTTGCGGTTAAACGCTTAAATAGTCCATGGAGGCCGCATGGGACGATGCATCATTTTTTCGGCTATAATACTGTTTGTGATCATTTCCCGTTGCGGATCCCATTTCAACTCTTCGCCGCTTTCCATAGCGATATTCAATAAATGACAAATGGTGGCCGTACGATGACCTATCTCTTCATTGGCTACCGTTTTACGCCTTAGTTTTACGCCGTCTAAAAAATTGCGGTGATGTCCGGGACTTCTTTCCACATGAATCTGGCCGGGTTTGATTTTGGTTCTCAGGATGCGCGGATCGGATGCCCTAAGTTGTCCGCCGTGAATATGGATAAAAATCCAACCGTCGCTGCCGATAAGTTTTAACCCGCGTTCGCCTTTACTGGAACCGATAATTTTTGTTCCCTTCTTATAATGGCATTCGAAAGCATATTCTATAAAACAGTTGTATAAACCGTTTCCTACTTTGCTGCCTTTGGCCTTAATTTCTACGGGGCCGGTATGATCGGTTTGATTTATAAATTGGGCTAAATCGATAATATGCGCGCCGCGATCGGTAATTTCTCCTCCGCCGTAATCGGAAATAAATCGCCACCAAAAATGGACTCTTTCCAACGTGTATGGCGACCATGGAGCGGGACCGAGCCACATGTTATAATCGAGGGATTCCGGTACGGGCATCGGCGCCTTAGGGCTGACGTTTTTACGTAAAAAATTATGATGCGGATCTGAATTGGGCATTTGAACACGAATCTCTTTCAATTCGCCGATATAGCCGTTTGCTATCAATTCGTAAGCATAACGTACGCTGTCATTGGAACGTTCGTGGCTTCCAGTCTGTAGGATTCTGCCAAAACGATTGACGGCATTGCAAACTTCGCGTCCTTAGGGAATCGAGTTCACCAAGGGCTTTTCACAATAAACATCTTTACCGTTCTGCAGCGCCGTTTTTGTTATGATCCCGTGCCAGTGATCCGGTGTACAAACGGTAACAGCGTCGATATCGCCTCGTTGTAGCAATTCCCTAAAATCACCGTATAATTTTATATTGTTTTTTGGCGACGCTTTGTTATACCTCGCTTGTGTTTTCCGAAGGTCCTTCAAGGCGGGCGTCAGACCGTTGGGGCTTCCGGGAAATCCGAAAGAATTATGAAATTTACCTTCTCCCGTATCAACATCGCATAAAGCGACTATTTGTGTGTCCGGCTGAGCGGCAAAGGCGCGCATATTATGCCGTCCTTGACCGCCGAGCCCGATACAGCCGAAAACAATACGATCGCTTGCAGAAGTAAAACCGTTTTTACCGATAGCCGAGGCGGGGATTAGAGTAGGGAAGGCAAGCGATGCCGCCGCGGATTTAATAAATTTGCGTCTGCTCATGGTTCGATTTTTCTGCATAAATAACTCGCGCTTTAAGTAACTGATTTAAGAATGACGGATAAGAACATAGTTTCGTAAATTTATTGATAAAAGCGGCTAATTTTGTATTGTTTGGTTAAATCGGACAATACAAAATGTCGCTGATGCGGAATATTTACTATTTACGAAAGGACATAATTGAAAATATTAAAAAAAAAGGAAAATTTTCAATTGTGTTGTTTATTTGAAATTCCGATACGAATAGATAGTTTATTCGCTCAAAATTGATTGATTATTATTCCGATAAAAAGATGTTTATTTCTCTTTATTGCGTACGTAAATTAGTTTATGGCGTCCCTTTGAACCTTCGCGCTGTTCTACCTCAAATTTTCCGATGGATTTAATCAGGGGCGTGAGTTTTTGGAAACCGTAATTTCTGGAATCGAAATTAGGTTGTTTTTTTTGCAGCAGATTACCCACGTCGCCAAGAAAAGCCCAGCCTTCATCATCGGCAAGATCGGAAATAGTGGAAGCAATCAATTTGATTACCTTAGGCGTTATATTATCCACGTTGCTTTTCTGCTGAGGTTTCTTTTTGTCTGTTTCGGCTTCATTTTCCGAAGATTGATCTTTTAGAATTTCAATGTAAATAAACTTATCGCAGGCTACGATAAAGGGCTCCGGCGTTTTTTTCTCGCCGATTCCGAATACCATCATGCCCGCTTCTCTTAGGCGGGTGGCGAGACGCGTAAAATCGCTGTCGCTGGATACAAGACAAAATCCGTTTACTTTCTCCGAGTATAATATATCCATGGCGTCGATTATCATGGCAGAGTCGGTGGCGTTCTTACCGCTGGTATAGCCGTATTGTTGAATGGGCGTTATGGCATTTTCAAGCAAGATGTTTTTCCATCTGGAAAGATTGGGTTTGGTCCAATCGCCGTAAATTCTTTTGATCGTGGGATTGCCGTATTTTGCAATCTCTTCCATCATCTCTTTTACGTATGCTGATGGGATATTGTCGCCGTCAATGAGTACGGCTAATTTTAGTTCCATAAATTATCCTGAAGATTATATTTTGCGGGATAAAATAACTTAATAAAGGGAATTTAGCTATAAATGTGAATAGAAGCAAAAGCTTACGTATTATCGGAGAGAATTGCCGTTAGAAGATAAAATAGTTGTGCGATTGCTTTATAATATGATGTTCCTAACCTTGCGCAGATGCGGCGCGGACAATAAAAGAAGCAATATCCCACATATAACAATACGCTATTCTTTTGTAAAACAGATTGTTTCATTTCGGCAGCGTCCATGGGCATACAATATATCTTGTTAAAGCAATTTTAATAGGCGAAGAAGGCAAAATTGTTCATTCCGTTCTTTTATTAGTGTCTGCCGTGTTTTTGCCGCTGTCCGTGACGTTGTTGATTCATTTGACCGTCAGCGGTATTACCGGAATTCTGCATTTGTTGTTTTCCCTTTCGACGCGCGTGCTCCTTATTACCCTTATTTTGCAGATTGTCATCAATCCCGTCACCGTTAAGATCGACAAAATGATGTTTCTTTCTGCTTTTCTGTAGTTTTTGCCAGTCGGGGTCCAACCCGTTAGGGATACCGTCGCCGTCGTGATCGGGAGCGTTATCATTATAGCCGTCACCGTTTTTATCAACAAAATTTTGACCGTGTTTGTTTTTTTTCGCGGCGGGATTTTTATCTTGAGCTATCGCTGTATTAAATGTAAAGGATAATAGAAAGATAGTAAAAAGTCCGAATAAAAATTGTTTACTCATTATTTTATCCTTGTTTTATGTGATTTATTATGTTTAATTTTTGCATTCTCGAGCGTAAATGACGTTCGGATATTCCGATAAGTTTTGCCGCCTGACTCTGATTGCCGTGTTTTGTTTCCAGAGCTTCTTTGATCATCGCTCTCTCAAATGCCGCAATTTTCTCCGAATAAGAATCTGATAAATTATACGGGTCAAGAATTGTTCTGCTGTTGTCTGCATTCATTCCGGAAGGCAGGTCCGAAGTTAAAATTATATTCTCCCTTGCCAAAACGACCGCTCGCTCAATTATATTTTCGAGCTCTCTTATATTGCCGGGGAAATGATAACGCATAAGTATATTTTGAGCTTCTTTTGTAATGCCGCTTATTTCCTTAGCGTTTTCTTTATTATACTTGTCGATAAAATGTTGAATTAATAAAGGAATATCGGATTTCCTTTCTCTTAACGGGGGTATGGTAATCGATACTACATTAATCCGATAAAACAGGTCTTCTCTGAAAAGTCCCTTGCGGATTAACTCTTCAAGGTTGCGGTTTGTGGCCGTGATTACCCGTACGTCAACTTTTAGCGTTTGTGCGCCACCCACGCGTTCGAATTCGCCGAATTGAAGAGCACGCAATAATTTTATCTGAGTCTGCAAGGGGATATCGCCCACTTCGTCAAGAAAAAGCGTTCCGCCGTCCGCTTGTTCAAAACGGCCGATGCGTTGCGACGTTGCTCCCGTAAAAGAGCCTTTTTCGTGACCGAACAGTTCGCTCTCCAATAAATTTTCTGTTAAAGCGGCGCAATTTACGGTTATGAGGGGTTTATCTTTGCGGTTGCTGCTGTAATGAATAGCCTTGGCGATAAGCTCTTTTCCCGTTCCGCTTTCTCCGCGAATAAGCACGGTTGCTTTGCTCTTTGCAACCCGGCCGGCTGTATTTATAACTTCTTCCATTTTTGGATTTTGCGTGACTATGGAATTAAATTTATATTTATCCTCCAGCTGTTCGCGCAATAGTTTATTTTCCGAAACAAGATGTGTATGCTCTTTGGCTTTATTAACTAAAATTTCCAGTTCGTCAAGATTTATGGGTTTTGAAAGATAGTCAAATGCGCCGGCCTTCATTACTTCGACGGCGTCTTCCGTAGCGCTGAAAGCGGTAATAACGGCTATTAGGATTTCCGGATTGATTTTTTTTACCTCTTTAATCACTTCAAGGCCGTTAATTTCCGGCATTCGGTAATCGGTGAAAACCAGATCTATGTTTTCGGTGCGTACAATTTCCAACCCTTCTTTTCCCGATAATGCCGTTCTAACTTTATAGTTTCTCCTTTTTAAAAACGATTTCAGCGAAGCAATTTGAGCTTCTTCATCGTCAATTAGCAGGATGCGAAAATCTGCCATAAGTAACTCTCCGTTTTTTAAAAACTGAATTCCAGTCCGCCGCCAAATACATTATTTTTATATTTATACCAGAAGCTGTTTGATTTATTATTGATATAGTTATAATTAATATAAATTCTTATGGCGCTGATCCATGTATCGCTAAAATAAAAGTTTTTTGTAAAATTTATGTACGCATTGGTACGATTATCTAATCTTAATCCGCCAAGACCTACCGTGTCGTCCTCCGTTATATAGGCATATTCATTAAGATAATTTTTTGAAGAATAGACGCCGCCGGCTTCTATTTTCATTTGCCATGGAAGAAGCCATGAAAGCTGTGATGAATAACTATCGCTTTCATAACTAAACGGATCGTCAAATAATTCTTCGTCCACATATTGTGTATCAAGATTTTTATAATCGGTATTGGGTGTTAAACTTCTTTGTAATCGATATTGGATATAAATACCCATTTTTTCGGTTAAAGATTGTGCCGCTCGCGCTAAAAGAACATATTGCCCCATGCTGGGAATAGCAGTAGTCGTAGACATGTAGTAATAGGCCTGTGTGCTTTCAACGGATTCCACAGCCATCATACCGCCACCGCCCGGGCCGTGTCCGGGGGGACGGGTTCCCCCGTCGCCGCTGCTATGTTCGAATATTTCCTGGCCGGCATAAGATTTATAACCAACGTCCGCTTCGAGAATAAGAGAAGTTCTTGTTTGAAAGGATTTATTACCCTGAACAAAAAGGTAATGACGATAATTTGTCAAATCGGGGAGATAGTTATAAGAACGGTATCTGAAATTATATCCCGTTTTTAGAAACATGGTATCAAATGAAAAGTTGAGATTGGCGTAACCGTACAATTGCGAATAATCATAATAATAATTTTCTTCGGTATCGAGGCGTTTTAGCCAGTATCCGCCGAGATAAAAAGTGTTTTGTTCGTCTTTTCCGAAAGGGTTGTAATACGATATTCCGAGTTCATGAATCCAATAATTGCGTGAAACTTCTTCATTATACTGCGTATAGTCTCCATTATAATAATAATTAATGTTTGTTTTGTCGGGTGTATAACTCAGATAGGCGGAATAGTCGCTTAAAAAATCCTGCGTTGGATAGGGCGAACTATATATATTATCATCCGCATAGGATGAAAGGGAAAAATCTACGGAAAGTTGGGCAAATAAATTCCCGATAAATAAATAGATAAATCCGGCGATTAAATAATTTTTGTACATTTATTCTCTCCTCATAAATAATTTAGCGCTTATGAGGTGTAATATCAAAAATAATGCCAATTTGTTTAATTTTGATAACAATATAAAAAATATATAAATATAGCAAAAAAGAAGATATAGGTTGGTTATAAAATCGACCGACGAGTCGATTTTACGTCTCATATGGTCGAAAACATGGTCAGTTAAGCCGTTAGTATTAGAGCTGTTTGTTGATTGCAGCGTCTTTATATGTCTACCGAAATAGGCATTTGTATTAAAAATGTCGTGCCTTTGCCCATTTCCGATTCTACTGTTATCAGTCCGTGATGCTCATAAACAATGCGTTGTACGATGCTCAGGCCGATACCGCTGCCTTTGGCTTTGGTGGTGTAATAAAGGTTAAATATGTTTTCCTGTACATCGTTTGACATTCCATGGCCGTTATCGCTTATTTTTATACTCACCTCTTTATCGTTCAGACTTTCCGAACTAATAGTAATATTGCCCTCTTTATTAATGGCATCAATGGCGTTAATGAGAAGATTTATAAAAACTTGTTTCATTTGTCGTTTATCCCACTTAACGCTACCCGACCATTTGCTTTCAATTTTCAGCGTAATATTCTTTTCATCCATTAGTGAGCGATACTGTTTATGAAGTTCCTTGAATAAGTCCTGCAGATTAAATTTTTCCGGCGATATCGGTTCGGGGCGGGCAAAACGCAGAAAATCTTTGATGGTTTCATCGATGCGTTTCACTTCGGAATAGACAATTTTTACCAAATCGTGATATTCCTCTTTTTCATTTTGCGGTTCAAAATCTTTATCAAGTTGTTGAACGATTGTGCCGATGGCATTTAACGGATTGCGAATTTCATGAGCAACACCGGAGGCCAGCTCTCCCATAGCGGTTAAGCGCTGTTTACGTTCCATCTTTTGTTCCAGATTTCTCTGTTCCGTCAAATCGCGAATCACTAATATGGTGTTGACGGTCTCTTTGCTGTCGTAAAATTCACTTTTGGAAATAAAAAGATACTTTTTTTCATGGCCGATGGTACAGACATGCTGTTTGACTTCAAACTCCTTTTTTATTATTTCTTTACAACCCGGTTCTCTAAAAATCCGTTTGGGCGGTTTTTTTATTACGTCTTTTTTATCTTTTCCGAAAAGAGCGGCCGCGGCGTCATTGAAAATCATGATACCTTCTTCTTTGTTATAGACTATGATAGCGTCGCTGACATTATCGATAATGCTTCCCGAATAGGTTTCTACAACCTGATATTGTTTATGCAGGATATCGAGTCTTTGTCGGGTAAAGATATAGGTAAAAAGAATGAACCCGATGATTACCAAAACAATCGTAATAATAATTAAGCGGCGAAAGATCCGTTCGTTAATATCGTGGATGGGTTGCATGGAAAGGCCGATGCGGAAAAGACCGATCGAATTTCCCTTGTAAGTAAAAGGATGGACGGCTTCGAAAACTTCAAAAGAGTCCGAGCTGATACTATGCGTTAAGAATAAAGAATCGGTATAAGATTTTGTTAAAAATTCAGAGGAAAAAATTGATTTAAGATTTGACAAATTGCCTGAGCCTGCAAGGATTGTCGTTGTATCCTGTAAGGCAATATAGATAATAGAAGGGCTTCCTTTTACCACGCTGCGCAGCAAGGCTCCGAATCCTATTTGTTTTTTTAACTCTAAAAAATGCGAGGCGTCAATATTAAGCACGATAGCGCTGCGGTCGTTGGCAGCCAAAGCGACTACATATCGATACCCCTTTTCAAGGCGCGCTGTTCTAAACCCGATATAAAGAGTATCGACTTCATTCCGAAATATGGGGTCTAAAATTTCCAGCGGAGCGTTTTTTTGTAAAGAATCCCTTAAACTCTTATTTAAACTGCTGAATAACTGCTTTTTTTGTTTGTTAAATACGATAATATGATAGACAGCGTTTTGACTGCCGATTTCGCGTAAAACCTTATTTGTAAGTTTGTGTTTCTCATATAACTTGCGTATAAACACGGCATTATTTAACAACCTTTGACGTTCAATATTCTCGAGATATTCATAGCTTTGTAAAGTATTTTTTGAAGCAATTATCAATGATTCCAGTAAGGAGTGGGCTTGTGTTGTCATCAGCTGCAACAACTCGTTTTTACTCTGTTTCAATTCAATAACGGCGCTGGTCACCATAAGCGCCGCAATGGAAATAAAAATAATGATTATATTTCTTGTTTGGCCTAAAATCGGATTTCTTTTCATTTGCATTACCAAAAAGGTTCAATTTAAATAACGAGTATAATCAACAACTAAACTATCGTCTTAAATGCTTTATCTTTAATACAAATATAGGGATATTTTTATTTCACTTCATAATTTATTGTATAGAAATATCAAAAAAACAACCTATTTCGGACATTTTTATTTATTTTTGTATTATTCTCAATTTTGAAATTATACATCGTTCACATAGGCCGT
>CAYRJN010000003.1:0-52028 GCA_964424545.1 uncultured Calditrichaceae bacterium | reverse complement strand
TTGACGATTCTACCCGTACTTTTTTCATTAATCACTTTGCGAAGTTATGTTCTTATATAAAATCCGGAATGTTTTTTAAGTTTGCGAATTAATACAAATGATTAGCATCTCCGTTTTTCACTATCTCGCTGAATAAGCAGGGGGTAAGGTTGGGCATTCCGTAAATAAAATTTTCGCTCTATATAAAAAATCAGTATATTAATTAGTTCTCTATATCGTATAATAATTTTTATTCACGGATTAATAGAACGGAGCTTAATCATGACTTTTTCCATCGTTGATTATGTTGTATTTATTGGTTATATCCTTGTGATAATCTCGCTCGGTTTGTGGGTATCGCGGGATAAAAAAGGGCATCAGAAAAATACGGAAGATTATTTTCTGGCCAGTAAGTCGCTGCCTTGGTGGGCGATAGGGGCGTCGTTAATCGCCGCTAATATTTCAGCCGAACAGTTTATCGGTATGTCCGGTTCGGGTTTTGCCATCGGTTTGGCGATCGCTTCTTACGAGTGGATGGCTGCCTTGACTTTGATAATTGTCGGTAAATTTTTCTTACCTATTTTTATTGAAAAAAAACTTTACACTATTCCTGAATTCATTGAGCAGCGTTTCAGTACCAATTTAAAAACCATTCTTGCTATTTTCTGGATAGCGTTGTTCATATTTGTTAATCTTACTTCGGTGCTTTTCCTCGGCGCAAAGGCCATTGATACAATTCTCGGCAACGGCGATGGCAGTATGATTATTTACGCCATAATCGGTTTTGCTTTTATTGCTGCGGCGTACTCTTTGTACGGCGGACTTTCCGCCGTGGCTTGGACAGATGTGCTTCAAGTTATTTTACTGGTTATCGGCGGTTTAATTACCATGGTAGCCGCTTTAGAAGCTGTTACACCGGATGGGGGGATTATTAACGGGTTTAGTCATATATTAACTCATGCCGGAGAAAAATTTCATATGATAATTGGCCGCGATAATCCGGAGTATTTTAACTTGCCAGGTATTGCCGTATTAATCGGAGGTATGTGGGTGGCCAATCTTTATTATTGGGGATTTAACCAATATATTATTCAACGAACGCTTGCTGCCAAATCAATTAAAGAAGCGCAGAAAGGTATAGTATTTGCGGGATTTTTAAAGCTCATCATTCCGCTTATTGTTGTTATTCCCGGAATCATTGCATTTGTTATGTATTCGCAGCCTACAGGGACCGCGATAATCCCGGGCGTTAAAGAAGCTTTTCAACTTCCCGGAGGTGGAATTAATTATGATAAAGCCTATCCATGGCTCATAAGCGTATTTATTCCCGCCGGCATGAAAGGACTGGTGTTGGCCGCTTTGGTGGCAGCCATTGTCTCTTCTTTGGCTTCCATGCTCAATTCAACCTCAACAATTTTTACAATGGATATCTATAAGCCCTATATCAATAAGGGCGCCAATCAAAAACAGATGGTATTTATCGGCCGCACAACGGCGGCTGTTGCTCTTATTGTTGCCGGTTTGATGGCGCCGCTACTCGGCAATATCCCGCAGATGTTTCAATATATTCAGGAATATACGGGGCTGGTAAGTCCGGGTATTCTTGCCGTCTTTTTAATGGGATTATTTTGGAAGAAAGCAACCAATAAAGCGGCTATTATCGGCGTTATATTATCTATATTTGTGGCCTTAGCTTTAAAGAGTACTGTGGTTGACCTGCCTTGGATGGATCAAATGTTTTACACCATGCTTATAACGATGGCTATTATAGTCGGCGTTAGTTTAACAACTTCTGAAGTTGACGACGATCCTAAGGGCATTCCGTTGACGGCTAAAATTTTTAGAACGGATTCCGCTTTTAATATTGGCGCCTATGCGATTATTACTATTTTGGTTGTGTTATATACGGTATTCTGGTAAAACAAAAGTATAAACTTATTGCATTAATAACTCTTTCTTGATTCTTAATACAAAAGCCCCGTCCTTAATAAAAGACGGGGCTTTTGTATTAGCTTTATTCTTGATGTAAAGGGCCCTCTATATGAATAGTGCGATTTGCCTCACACTCGTCGCATTGGCACAACTCCCTTAGTTTCTCATAGGTATAAATGCCCGTTTTATGCCCGTCATTAAAATGAAAATTAATAGCGTAATTGCCGTACATTTGCCAATCCGTAAATTTAACGGGTTTATCATGTAATTTAAGCATTTTATAAACCGTTTTATTATTGTCGGCGTCGGTTCTTTCACAAGCGGCGCAGGGGCAAAATTCGCGAAGATGTTCCGCAAAGTATAAGCTCTCGTGTCCGTCGTCCCATTTTATGGTGATAACATCATCACTGATTTGGTCGATATTAACAGGTTTCATAGTAAATAGCGTCTCCCTTTTAGCTTTTTTCAACCCAAATTTGTACAAGATTGATAATGGTTTCCACCGCTTTTTCCATATCCTGAACGGATATCCACTCTTTTTGGCTGTGAAAATTATGTCCGCCCGTGAAGATATTGGGAGTAGGCAAACCCATATAAGAGAGGCGCGCGCCGTCTGTTCCGCCGCGTATAAGGTTTTTTACGGGTTCAATACCGCTGCGTTTGACCGCTTCAAGAGCGTAGTCCACTACTTCCGGATGTTCGTCAATTTTATATTTCATGTTGCGGTAGGACTCTTTTATTTCCATTGAAAGCGAAGCCGCGGTATATCTTTTGGCGAGTTCATCGCAAAGCCCCTGTAAATAGGCCTCTTTCTCTTTTAATCCTTCCACCGTAAAATCACGCACGAGAAAAATGATTTCCGTGTTTTCGACCGCCCCTTTTATGGCATGGGGATGTAAATAACCTTCCCTGCCTTCGGTTGTTTCCGGCGACATGGCGTCCTTGGGCAGTTTTTCAAGCAATTCGGCGCCGATCTTAATGCCGTTTATCATTTTTCCTTTAGCATAACCGGGATGCACGTTAACGCCCTTGATGGTAATAACGGCAGTATCGGCGCAAAATGTTTCGTCTTCAATTTCGCCCACTGTTTCTCCGTCTATTGTATAAGCGTAATCCGCTCCGAACTGTTTAACGTCGAAATGGTCGGTTCCGGTGCCCACTTCTTCATCCACCGTAAAAGCGATCCTGATTTTCCCGTGTTTTATTTCCGGATGTTTGATCAGATAATCCATAGCGCCCATAATTTCAGCTATTCCGGCTTTATCGTCGGCGCCAAGCAGCGTTGTACCGTCGCTTGTTATGAGGTCATGGCCGATGCAGTTTTTAAGCGCCGGGTTTTGGTTGAAAGCGATTACCTGATTTTGATCCTTCGGTAAAACAATATCGTCTCCTTGATAATTCTCATGGATAATAGGATTAACATTTTCACCGCTAACTTCGGGAGATGTATCCACATGCGAAATAAAACCGATAACGGGCACATTTTTATCGCTGTTTTCCGGAAGAGTGGCAAATACATAACCGTGTTCGGTCAGCTCCACGTCTTGCAAGCCCATATCTTTTAATTCATTTACAAGATATCTTGACAGCTCAAGCTGTTTCATCGTACTCGGATACGTATCGGATTCTTCGCTGGATTGCGTATCGTATTTAACATACGTTAAAAAACGATCTAAAAACAGTTCACGCATAACTTTTCCTTTCTTTTCAAGTTTTTATTGAAAGAACATATTAATCTGTTCTTTTATTTCCCATTGCTTCCTTAGCGCTTTGTTCAGCTCTTGTTTGCTTTCTCCTCTTTAATCGGAATAGTATAAATAAACTCGCTGAACTGCCCCTCGACAAAGTTTATCTCTATTGTACCGTTTTTCAATTCGACCTTATTTTTTATGATATCCATGCCCACACCTCGTCCGGAAATCATATTGGCCGAATCCGATGTGGAGATGCCGGCTTCGAAAATAGCCATAGCAATTTTGTTATTATCCCATTGTTCCACTTCTTCAGCGCTCCATTTTCCGGACTTAATAACTTTGTCTTTAATTTTTTCAATTTGTAAGCCGCGACCGTCGTCTCGTATAGTTATTCCGACGGAGCGTTCCGTTTTGAATGTTTTAATTTCTATGGTACCCTCTGTTGTTTTTCCCGCTTTTTCCCGCTCTTCCGGCAATTCGATGCCGTGCGCCACCGAATTTCTTAAAGATTGAACAATAATGTCTCTTACTAGAAATTTATCTTGCCTCGGTATAACGTTGATGTCGAAATTTTGAGAATTAATTTTAACTTTTTTATTAAGGTCCGCACTTTGCTCGGCTACCAGTCTTTCAAAAGCTTCCATATATCGTTTATTTTCATAGCTTCTGTTCATGCGCATATGTTTATGGATATTGCTTATTTTCTTTAATAGATTATTAACGATATTTAACGAATTAACAAGTGCGGATAAATGATGTTTTAGCGATGTAACCTGTGATTCTGTGACAGCGCCTTTCTTCCTTATTTCATACAATTCTTCTTCAAAATGATGCGCCAACTGAGCAAAGAATTTTAATCCGAGCAAGCTGGCATTGCCTTTTATAGAGTGTACGGCGCGATAGACCGTATTTAATCGCTCTTCATTAATTTCGGCGGCCTTTATGGATAAATTGCTTTTAACTATATTAATCTCTTCATTAACAAGCGTGATAAATTCCTGCAGCATCTGCGGTTCCACATTCAGTAAATTTAACAACCAGTTGATTTGTTTGTTCTCTTCTTCTTTGGATTCCTTTAATTTTTGGGAGAGCGTTACCTGTTCGGTGATGTCTCTAACCGTTACAATTAAAGAAAGAGTCGTTTGATTTTCATCGAATATTCGCCTGAAACGAAAGGTAAGATATTTATTATTTGCACCGTTATTGTATATAAATTTTATTTCCGAAAGCGGATTTAATTCGTCTAAAATATCTTCTTCCACTTCATTCTGAAATAACAAATCAAGATAATTTTTAACGTCTGTGATATGATCGTCGGTTATTTTGTCTTTCAAAACGACAAGAAAATTGACTTTTTCCAAATGCCGTTGTTCAAGAATTTGTTCCAAGATAGCGGAGTATTGCTCTCCGATAGTAAAATCTTTATCAAGCAGGAACAAACCTTCCTCGACATTATTAAGAATATTATCGGTTTCTTTTTTACTCTCCTGCAGTCGTTTACCCCGATTGATAACGTGCACAGCCAGATATATGCTGAGTATAAGTAAAATAATGATGGGGATTAAAAATTCGGCTTTAAGCCAAAAGGGCGGTTGCACAACAAAAGTTATTTTTGCCGCTTTTTTTGCCACGTTAAAATCCCAGTCTCGCGCCCGCACTTCAAATGTGTGCTCTCCCACAGGCAACGATAAAAACAGGTTACTGGTTTTATAATCAAAAGGCGTCCATTCATCGTTATCCATGCGGTAGGAGTATTGCAGACGCTTGGTGGGCGTAATTTCCCATGGATCGTAACCTTTCCATGAAATAAAAGCGTTGCCCGGTTGAGATATTTTTTGGTCATAATAAGTAATTTCCGTGGTTGGCGCCATCTTGTCCGGTTTATATAATGCCGTATGGAAATTTTCAAAAGCTTCTTGACGCGTATTTTTGCCCGTTAAAGCGCGTCGTTTCCAGTCTCTTGCAGCTGAATTAATCCAAAGATTTCCGTTGGAATCTCGAAAAATGGAGCCGCCTTCGTGGGTCATATTCAATTGCGATGGAAAAATGTCCGTATTCCATTTTTGGCCGTCAAAGCGGCAGATATCATCGGATGTAGCAACGATTACACTGCTGTCCGATTCGGCTAAAATATAAGTGATGGAATTGCTTTTCAGTCCATCGTCTGTTGTGTAATGCGTCCAGCTTTCTCCGTCGTAATGCAGCATACCGTAAATACGCGATCCGAACCAGATATGGCCGGAATCGGTAGCGGCAACATGATTGGTATGATCCGTTAATTCGATGGGGTCTAATGCCTTTTTCCATTTTTTGCCGTCAAAAAAAGTGCTGATGATTCCCGCTTGCCAGATTATACCACTCTTCGATTGAGCCAGACCGTAGGAACTTTGTTCGTCACCCGGAACTGAATAATGAGTCCATTGTTCATTCTCTTCATTGGGATGGGTAACGCGTAAAATTCCGCCGGTTTGGCCAAGGTTTTTTTGAATATCGACCCCGCATCCGAACCAAATCGATCCGTCTTTTGTTTGTAAAACAGATCGATAGTCAATTCCCCAGGAAAGCGCGGGATGAAGCTTTTTATGCCATTTTTTTCCATCAAACCAAGCTGTGGCCGCTGCTCCGTTATGACTTCCCGCCGCCCAAATTATATTTTTACGCGTGTTAATTAATCGGACAGGCGTATCCATCAGCCCGTCGCTTTTGTCATAGGCAATCCATTCTTTACCCCTATTTACAACCGCCTTACCGTCGATTGTAAGGAACCAATGGCGTTTGGATTTATCCTCGCATTGATAAATAAGATTTTCGTATAGTGTCCAACGGGCTCCGGTATAATCAAGATGATACACCCTATTTTGACGCGCCATCAACCAAATACTATTATCTTTACCCTTAAATAAAACAACTCTGTTGGTTGTGGGCATAGGGATTTTAGGGAAACGATACTTATGCCACTTACCGTTTTTACGTATAAATAGCTTGCCGGCATGAGCGCCCATCCAAAAACTATGATCGGGCGTTTCAATCATATTGGTGTGCGTAAATTCATCGTCAAATCCGTAGGAAATGAAATGAGGGGTGGGATCGCTATCGTGAAAATAGAATAATCTTTTATCAAACTGATCTGTGGCTACCCAAATTTTTCCGTCCGAGGTCTGGAAAAAGGAGAGGCCTTTGTAAAAAGCGCGTTTCGGGGCTTCGGAATGGTATAAAACAAAAGAAAGTTTTTTATTTTTATTGTATTTGGCAAGGCCTATTTTACCGGAACGCGCATTAACATAGCCAATGCCCACCCATATTCTATTATCCCTGTCCTCATAGATAGCGCTGATATGAAATTTACCGTCAATAAAAAGATTATCGGGCGCTTTTACAAAATGAATTTTATTAAATTTTTGTGAAAAACGGTCAATAACAGTTTTCGAGGTATAAAAAGTATATTCATTATTCGTTAACTGTAAAATCCCACGGTCAGTTGAAAACAGCATTGTACCGTCTCTTAATTCAATTATACCCGTTATCATCATTTTTGGCAGTTCAACGCCGGGGAGAAGTTTATACCATTTTGCGTTGCGATAGACGTTGATACCCTTTTCCGATCCCGCGTATATTTCGTTGTTTTTAGATGTGAATAGGGCCGTAACAGGCTTCCCGAATAAACTGTCGGATAGAAAATGATTCCATTGATTACCATTATAGCTAAGAACGCCTTTATTGACGCCAAACCAAACCGTATGTTTTTCTCCGCCGTCCGTCATACAGCGAATACCTTTACCATCCAGTTCGGTAAAATGTTTCCAACGCCATTTTTCTGTTACCGGATCGCCTATCGTCGGTTTATAATATCCTGCGGCGATAAGTAATGATGTATTCATGCTGAAAAAGAGTAAAAGTGTAATTATGTATTGATTTATTGTTAATAGTTTGTTGTGTTGCATTTATCCTCCCCGATTGTAAGTTAACGCAATTAAAAAACTATAAATTAGTTTTGACCTTAAACTATTAAATCGTTAATATACATAAAAATTTTGATATTTTAAATTTTTTTGTTTCTTTAAAAATCAGGTCGTTAAATTAAGAGGTTGACAAGGTGTAAATGCAAAAATAGTTTGCGGATAAATCAAAAAAACGTTTTTTGTCAATGGATTGGACGTAAGGAGAGAGATTTATGTTTAAAGATAATATTTTTAAAGGAAAAACGATTATTATTACCGGCGGGGGAACCGGTCTCGGACGTTCTATGGCTGAAAAGCTTTCGTCGCTTGGCGCCAATGTGGTCATCGCCAGTCGTAAATTGGATGTTTTGCAAAAGACGGCAGAAGAGATAAGCGATAAAACCAAGAATACGGTAAAAGCGATACAGCTTGATGTGCGTGAATACAAACAAATCACCAAGACGCTGGAGGTTATCACTAAGGAGGGTGGGGTTGTTGACGGTTTAATAAATAACGCCGCAGGTAATTTTATCAGTCCCACGGAATTCCTTTCGTATAAAGCCTTTGATACCGTTGTAGATATCGTATTGCGCGGAAGCTATTATTTTACGTTGGCTCTTGGAAAATTGTGGATTAATCAAAAATTTCCGGGGACAATATTAAATATCGTTACAACTTACGCTTCAAGCGGCTCGGGCTATGTTGTACCCTCGGCAATCAGCAAGGCGGGGGTGTTGAATTTGACCCGTTCTCTTGCCGCAGAATGGGGTAAATACGGTATACGACTTAATGCCATTGCTCCGGGGCCGTTCCCCACGAAAGGCGCATGGGAAAGGTTAATACCCGACAAATCGTTTGAGGAAAAAATGATTCGAAGGATCCCGTTAAAACGGGTCGGCGAACATGAAGAACTGGCCAATCTTGCCGCTTATCTTTTATCTCCTTATAGCGCTTATATTACAGGCGAGGTGATAACTATCGACGGAGGAGAATGGCTTTCCGGAGCGGGTGAATTTAATTTTTTAGAAATGTTATCTCCCGAACAATGGCAGGCAATGAAAGCAAAAATGCAACGGTAGCGGGATGAGAATGTAAAGAAATGATGAAAAATTGATTTCAGCTTAATGTAGCGTAATTTAAAATTTGAAATTATAATTAATATGGAAATAGTGTGATGAATATAATTAGCGAGCGATTCAAGTATACCTTATGGTTACGTTATTTTGCCTTTACCAAAATACCGATGATCTATTATACAAAACCTACCGTTTTGGAGCTTAATGAACGGCGCTGCATCATTAAAATTCCTTTTCTTAGAAAAAATCAAAACCATCTCGGCTCTATGTATTTCGGTGTTATTTCCGTCGGCGCCGATCTGGCGGGCGGAATTATTGCTATGAGAATAATCCAAAAATGCAGAAAAAAAGTGTCGTTGATGTTTAAAAATATTAACGGAGATTTTTTACGTCGTATCGAAAAAGAGGCTTATTTTATTTGTGAAGACGGCGATGCCATAAGTAAAGCGGTAGAAGAAACCATAAAAACGCATGAAAGAGTAAATCTTCCGGTTACCGTCAATGTTAAAACATCATTGGATGCAGAGAGCGAGCCGTTGGCCAAGTTTGTATTGACCCTTTCTTTAAAAGACAAGTCCTGATAAACGCTTATCGTGTCTTTAGCGTTTCGATCGGTTAAATAACGATGCCATTACTGACTGCTATTGTGATGGACATGGTGTTTTGCTCGGCCGTTTTTTGTTTCGGATATTTAGAGTTTCTATATATTATTGAATAATTTTTTGTACGGCTTTTTTAATTCCGGAGGTCAGCACTTTGCCTATTTTGCCTTCAATATCAACAGAGGCCACCGCGAGAATAGCTCCGCTTTCCACATCAATAATGCGCAGTTCGATAGAATAATAATTTCCGACCTTACTGATGCTTCCGCCGAGCATTAATTCTACGTTTAATAGTTTTCCCGCTTCAACCAAACATTCGGAAGTGGTGCAGCCGCTTAATTGAAAACCTTGTTCGTCCAATATTTCATCGGTTTTTTCGCGTTCAACTACATTAAAATGTTTCGTTTTAAATAACTCGGTTGTTAAACGGTTAGTTAAGGCAAGGGCATCGGAGTTGGATATTCCGTAAGCGTTAAGATTTAAAACGGCGATACTTTTTTTTAAACTGTCTATAACGTTTTTTGTAAAATTAACATTCTGTGGCTGTGTAATTTCTATTTTTAACGAATCGGTATTTCGGGTAATCAAATTCCTGTTCTCGGTAAGCGCTTTCGCCGTTTTAATAAAGGCTTTTTCGTACGCTTTGCGCAAGGCATCTTTTATAGGCTTTGTTCTATACCATGAATAGAAAATCATCAAATATTTTTCACTTCCATCAACTTGAATGGATTTAATCAATTTGTTTTTCCTGTTATATATATCGCAGCGGACCTTTACGGTTGCCGTTCCCCATAACGGCGTCAGCGGCCAGTATCCGATAGCGGGATAGAAAAAAGGAATATCCAGAATATAGGTCCTATACTTGGAATAATCGGGATATACGGCGACTTCAACATTGACATAATCTTTGTCATCCGGAATTTTGGCGTCTATATTAACATCAAATATAGTTCTAAAATTGTTTTGTGCCGCGAGATAGCGAATAAATTTATTGCGCAAATAGGCAATATCCTGAGCGTTATCTCTGATGTCTAAATTATAAACACGAAAAGATGTTAAAATAAAATCGGTTTGTGAAAAATCACTGCGTTTTTTTTCTTTTACAGGTTCTACGGGGACCAAGATGTGTCTTTCCACGGCACAGGACATAAATATCGAAAGCAGTAATAGTGTAACGGTTAACCTTTGTATTTTCATCTAATTATCCTCTAAAAATGAAATTAATTGATTATCCCGAATATGACTATGAATTTATAATTATATGTAAAAGATACAATTATAATGCTTATTTCCATATTTATTTCGTAACAATGCCGCCGTTTTCAGGAAAAAGACCGATAGTTAATATTGATTTTCTAATTTTAGTGTTGGAATTTCAAAACCCAACCTATTTAGAACATTTTCTACATTATTTTTAGTCTATTTTTTGTATACGTACAATTTGAGATTGTCCGATTAAATCGACAATGAAAAATAATAATATAGCATACAATTATTCCAATATGTGCACCCTCCATTGCCATTCTTAGATAAATCAGAGAATGACATTTTGACGATTCTATCGGTACTTTTTACATTAATCACTTTGCGAAGCTATGTTCTAATACTTGTTGCGTTTGAATCAATAAGAGAGTTGGAAACAATCGTTATGGTTAAATATAAGGTATTGTTAAAAAATTAGCAAGGAGAAAAAGTAATCGCTTAATTTATCTTGTTCGACAGCGCTGTTTTATAACGATTAATCCCGTTATATTCTTGAATTAGCATTGATTATGAATAGTTTGTAAATTTAGCCTATATTACTGATGATAAACAGCGGATAAGCGATGGATAGAGTGATTCTGCATGTGGATATGGATGCCTTTTTTGCGGCGGTAGAACAGCGCGAAAATCCCGTCATAAAAGGTAAGCCCGTAATCATCGGCGCCGACCCACAGGGCGGCCGCGGTCGAGGTGTGGTTTCCACCTGTTCTTATGAAGCGCGTAAATTCGGGGTTCATTCGGCTATGCCCATTTCGCGGGCCTATAAATTATGTCCCCATGCTGTATATCTTCCTCCTAACGGTCGTCTCTATTCACAGGTGAGTCGTTCGATTTTTAAAATATTTTATGACTTTACCGATGCGGTTGAACCGCTTTCCATTGATGAGGCTTTTTTGGATGTTACGGGCAGCGTACGTTTATTGGGCGGCGGGGAAACAATAGCCCGTTTAATTAAAAAACGTATTGTCAATAAAGAAAATTTAACGGCATCGGTAGGCGTTGCGCCGAATAAGTATCTCGCAAAAATCGCTTCCGATTTGCAAAAACCCGACGGTTTGGTTATTGTCGAACGGGATAAAATAGCGAAGTTTTTACATCCGTTGGATATTTCGCGGCTATGGGGAGCGGGTATAAAAACGCAACAGAAAATGCGCAAAATGGGTATAAGAACCATTGGCGATTTAGCGCATTTCCCCCTTGAAGTATTAAGAAAAAATTTTGGTAAAATGGGGCCGCACTTTTATAATCTGGCGCACGGAATTGACGATAGAAAAGTTCAGGCGCAAAATCGCGTTAAATCGGTCAGCAACGAACACACTTTCGGCAAGGATATCGATGATAGAAATTTAATCATGGGTACATTGTTAAAACTGGCGGAAAAGGTCGGCTATCGGTTGCGTAAAAAAAAATTGTACGGTAAAACCGTTCATTTAAAAATACGCTATGAGGATTTTAAAACCGTAACGAGGAATCATACATTGCCTCAGAATTTCAACGCTACCGATACGATTTATAATACGATCGTAAAGCTGTTTAATGAAAATTATATTGCGAGCAAAAAAGTAAGATTGCTCGGCGTGGGGGTCAGCCATTTTGACGATAAAAACAGTGCGCAGCTTTCAATATTTGATGAAGATAATAGAAAAAAACAAAAATTGGATATGCTGCAAGACAGTTTGAAAGATCGTTTTGGGAAAAATATTATTTCCCGTGCCGAAAGCATGAAATTGAAAAGCAAACGGGATGAGGACGATTTTGAAAGGTGAAAAGCGATAAGTGTTGTTTTTTTCTCTCTTAGCAGGGAAAATATGAACATATTTATGGATTTTCCAGATTAATACAATGAATATTGATAAACGATTAATAAAACTACTCGGCGAGGTAAAGGCGCCGCTTATAAGAGCCGTAGCGTTGGGGGTGGCTGAGGTCGCGGCGCTTATTGCCCAGTCGGCGTTTTTGGCTTATATTATCAACGGCGTTTTTCTTAATCATAAAACGCCCGCCGATCTCGTTTATTCATTGATTTTATTTGCTTTAGCGAGCATAGCACGCTTCTTATTCTCCTTTTTTAGCCGCAGTGAAACCGTTAGTCTCTCTGCGCAAATCCGCGGTGCGTTATATCAAAAAGTAATGGAGCGTATTGCCGTTTTGGGACCGTCCTTTGTTAAAGGCGAACGCGCCGGCGAGTTGGTTAATACGGCTTTTAACGGAATCAATAAATTAGACGCTTATTTCAGCCAATATATACCGCAGCTTTTCTATTCGGTTTTTATACCCTTTACGATTTTGATTTTTGTCTTTCCCGCCGATATCCTTTCAGGTGTTGTCCTTTTGTTGACGGCGCCAATAATTCCCGTTTTCATGAATCTGATCGGGAGCGCAGCAGCCAAACAGACTAAAAAACAGTGGGCCGTATTAAGCCGCATGAGCGCCTATTTTCTGGATGTGCTGCAAGGCATTGCCACCTTAAAATTATTTGGCCGCAGCAATCCCCAAACGGTGGGTATTGATAAAATCAGCGATGAATTTCGTAAAATAACCATGAAGGTTTTACGCATCGCTTTTCTTTCCGCTTTAGTTTTGGAGATGGCGGCAACCATAAGTGTAGCGGTAATTGCCGTGGAAATCGGCTTGCGCTTGCTGTATGGTAAAATGGAATTTGAAGCGGCTTTGTTTATTCTTATTCTTGCTCCGGAATTTTATCAGCCTTTGCGACAGCTTGGCGCCCGTTTCCATGCCGGTATGGAAGGCGTGAGCGCCGCCCAGCGTATTTTTGACATTTTAAATTTAAAAGAGGAAACATTTAAAGGCGGCACAATAAAAGAAAAAATTATCAGGCCGGATGTGGAATTTCGGGATGTTGTTTTTGACTATGAAAACGCTAAAAATCCGTTGTTGAATAATATTTCTTTTCGACTGCAAACGGGGAAACTGAATTTTTTGATAGGCCAAAGCGGCGCTGGAAAATCGACGATAGCAGCGCTATTAAGCGGTTTGTTACATCCGCGTGCGGGCGAGATTCTGATTAATGATATTCCCATAGAACAATTTGACAGCCGTTTTTTTAGAGAACAAACGACTTTATTAAAACAAAATCCCTATATTTTTCATGACACCGTTTATCATAATTTGATAATTGCCAACGCGCAGGCTAAGATTGATACGATTTATCATGCGGCCAAAGCGGTAGATCTGCACGATTTTATTCTGTCGCTTCCTCAAGGGTATCAAACGGTTGTTGGCGAACAAGGGGAAAAACTAAGCGGCGGCCAAATACAGCGTCTCGCTTTGGCTCGTATGATTTTACGCAAGGCATCGTTTATGATTCTTGACGAACCGACTTCTAATCTGGATGTGGAAACGGAGAAAAAAATTATAAACTATTTTCGAGAAGAAGCGCAAAATAAGACCGTGTTAATAATAACGCATCGTCTTACGGGCGTTAGCGAAAAAGACAATCTTCTTTTTCTAAAAAACGGAACCGTTAAAGAGTTCAATGAAAACGCTTATTAAAATATTAAAACAGGCGCTGCCTTATAAAAACTGGATGCTGCTTGCCGCATTTCTGGGATTTGCGGCCATAGGTAGCGGTATCGGTCTGATAATGACTTCGGCTTATATCATTGCCAAAGCGGCGTTGCATCCTTCCATAGCGGAATTGCAAACGGCTATTGTCGGGGTGCGTTTTTTCGGTATTTCACGCGGGATATTCCGCTATTTTGAGCGTCTAATTTCCCACGATACGACCTTCCGGCTGCTGGCGCGTTTTCGCGTCTGGTTTTACGAACGTTTGGAACCCTTGGCGCCGGCCCGTTTGCAGCAATATAAAAGCGCCGATCTACACGCGCGTATTGTGGCGGATGTGGAAACGTTGGAACATGTCTTTACACGCGTTATCTATCCGCCGTTAGTGGCCTTGCTCATTTCGCTGTTGATGTTCGTTTTATTGGCGCCCTTTTCATTGTATCTTGCATTTATGATAATCATTTTTCATCTTCTTTCCGGGGTGGTTGTGCCTTTGGTAATTCGTCCGTTGCATAAGGGACTCGGTAAAGAATTGATAGATTTACGCAGTCGGATCAATATCATGACCTTAGACACCGTTCAGGGAATAACGGATCTGATTTTGTTAAATTATGATATTATTCAACGGAAAAACTTGTATAAACTGCAAAAAAAATATCTTAAAAAAGAACGGAAATCAGCCATATTAACATTAATAAGCGAATCGGCAATCGGTTTATTGACCTCCGTAGCCGTCTTGTTAACGCTTGTTAAAGGCGCTAATATGGTAGCGGTTGGGACGTTGGACGGCGTGTATCTTTCGGTAATTGTGCTTGGGGTTATCGTCTCGTTCGAGGCGGTTCTTAATTTGCCGCCCGTATTTCATCATACCGGAGAAAGTATTGCCGCTGCGCGGCGTCTTTATGATATCATTGACACCGAGCCGCAAGTAACCGATAAAAGAAAAAGTTTCGTTAAAACGGATCATTTTGATATTCAATTTGATAACGTCTCTTTTAAATATCCTGGAAGCGAGCCGCTCGTTTTTGATAAGTTGAGCTTTGAAATTCCGGAAAAGAGCAAAGCTGCCGTAATCGGAGCCAGCGGGGCGGGTAAAAGCACTATCTTTAACCTCCTTTTGCGTTTCTGGGAGTATGACCATGGAGTAATAAGCATCGGTGGACAAGATATTCGTAAAATACCGCAAGAGCAGATGCGGCGCTTTTTCGGCGTGGTCTCTCAGCAAACCTATCTGTTTAACGGGACGGTAAAAGACAATCTTCTGCTTGCTTGCGCAGAAGCAGATGATGCGGCGCTTATCGAAGCGTTAAAAGCGGCGGAGCTTTTCGAAACGGTGAAAAAGATGCCCAAAGGACTGTATACTTTTATTGGCGACCAAGGGATGCGATTAAGCGGGGGAGAAAGACAGCGACTTTCTATTGCCCGTGCTTTGCTGAAAAACGCTCCTATTCTGTTATTTGACGAAGCAGCTTCCAACCTTGATGCGGATACGGAAAAAAAGATATTGCGTACTTTTTGGAAAATCAGTAGGGATAAAACAGCGGTTTTCATTACGCACCGTTTAAATAATTTGGACAGATTTGATCAGGTAATACGGCTTTAATCGCATATTAAAAGAGACCGCGTTATAGATTATTATTTTCCGTTGCAATAATTTAGTTGTTTAGATAGTAAATGAAAAATTACCTAAAATACATTTGGATTTCAGGTAATCCATTCACAAGAACATAACTTTGCAAAGTGATTAACGAAAGTAGTGCGAGTAGAACCGTCAACGTGTCATGCTCCGATGAATCGTAGAATCTTAATCATGAATAGGAAGATTTAGATTCCCGCTTAACACATGCGGGAATGAAAATGGAGGCGCACATATTGGAATAATTGTAGGATACACAATTATTTTTCATTGTGTATTTAATCGGACAATCTAAAATTGTGCGTTACAAAAAATATTATAGAAATAATGTTGAAAATGTTCCAAATGGGTTGGCTCTTGAAATTTCGATACTATAAAATAAGCGGATGCTCATTTTAAACGCTATTTTGATCCTGTTTTTGATAATAATAACCTGTAATTTCGACCGGAATAGCAATGTTTTTATAGTTATGGAGTGGAGAAATTTTAAAGTTACAGTATTCCCTGAAAGCGGACTGTTTAAGCCGTATTCTACTTTTATGATTTCTTAACTGTGCTCGTGGAACATCCCGATGAGTCGGCGAAATGATAAATTGAGACGTTAATATCTCTGTTTTAATCGATGGAATATCAATAATGGTTTTTACCTCGTATTTCCCTTGTGCCTCTTTCAAGCTTTGAGTATTTTCGTCTTACTGCCGTTGCAGAACAAAGGGACTAAAGTCCTGAAAGTCGTGGGTAGTCATAGAATTGTTTGGTCTATCCACGATTCATTAGATTCTTTTACTAATCGGTAGCATTTTATGTTTCGGTTAGTAAATCTATGTGATATTTTTGCAGGGGGGTATCCTCCCGCATAGGCGGGAACTTCGCAACGACAGAGAAGAGTATAAGGGGAATTGTTCCATTCGGCATCGATAAAGAAAAGCCCACTTTTTATAATGAAATTTTTCTTTTACCCGCTCCTCTCATACGTGGTCATTTGTCATTATTTTTAATCTCATAGTTTGTCAACTCAAAAGGGTATTTATACAATTACACTAAAAAACAGCGTTTTAAAGATAAATATTAAATTTATTAAATATTTATAGGTAATTGACTTGACAAAAGTAGATTCATTTAATATCTTTGGCCAACATTTTTATTCAACACATAGAGAGAAAATGAAAAACACGACTAATTTAACGGATAACAACATATACGCGATATCTTCCAATCACAATGAAATTGGTCGTTTTCCATTGTACCTGCCTTTAAATATCGTCATTCTGCGCGGATTGATTATACTCAGCCTTATAGTGCTTATTATCGGCTAAGTTAACCTGTCCCGCAATCAAAAATTCAAATTTAATATAACGATTACGGGATAAACCCGAACGGAAAGCTATATTTAGCGGCGTATAAAAAAACGGAGAATTCCATGAGATCAGATTTAGTAAAAAAAGGATATGAGAGAGCCCCGCACAGGAGTTTGTTGAGAGCGACGGGCGTCATTAAAGAGACTTCGGATTTTGATAAACCTTTTATCGGCGTGTGTAATTCTTATATCGATTTGATTCCCGGCCATGTCCACCTTCAGGAATTCGGCAGAATCGTTAAAGAAGCCGTTAGGGAAGCAGGGGGCATTCCTTTCGAGTTTAATACAATCGGCGTGGATGACGGCATTGCCATGGGACATATCGGAATGCGTTATTCTCTCGCCAGCCGCGAATTGATAGCCGATTCGGTAGAGACGGTTGTGGAAGCGCATCGTCTCGACGGCGTTGTGTTTATTCCCAATTGCGACAAAATTGTACCCGGCATGTTAATGGCGGCGGCACGGATCGACGTACCCTCGATTTTTGTTTCAGGCGGGCCTATGAAAGCGGGAAAAACATCGAAAGGCGAAGTGGTTGACCTTATCTCGGTTTTTGAAGGAGTCGGTAAATTTAAAACAGGAGAGATCGACGAAGAGGAATTGACAGAGCTTGAAGTCCACGGTTGTCCTTCCTGCGGGTCGTGTTCAGGTATGTTTACGGCCAATTCAATGAATTGCTTAATGGAAGCCATCGGGATGGCCTTACCCGGCAACGGCACTATTCTCGCCGTTGATGTCGACCGTCATAAATTAGCCTACTCCGCCGGGAAACAGATTATGGAGCTCGTGGAAAAAGATATAAAACCGTCCGATATATTTACTAAAGAATCGTTTGAAAATGCATTTGCTCTCGATATGGCCATGGGCGGTAGCACCAATACTATTTTACATACGCTGGCCATAGCCAACGAAGCCGGTTTACAGTTTGATCTTGAAGAGCTGAACAAAATTTCGGCCAAAACGCCTTATCTTTGTAAAGTAAGCCCTTCAACGCCTTTTGTGCATATGGAGGATGTTGATGCCGCCGGCGGAATATCGGCAATTTTGCATGAGCTGCAAAAAATAGACGGCTTGATTAATGCCGGCGCTATGACCGTTACCGGAAAAACGCTCGGCGAAAATATTGCTGACGCGGAGATAAAAAATAAACGCGTGATTCGTGAAATCAATGATCCTTATTCAAAAACCGGAGGACTGTCTGTGCTGTTCGGAAATCTTGCACCGCAAGGTTCTATCGTTAAAACAGGCGGGGTCGATCCCAAGATGATGAAACATAGCGGCCCTGCAAGAATATATGAATCGCAGGAAGAGGCAATTGAAGGTATCTTGGCAGGCGAAGTAAAGGCGGGCGATGTGGTCGTTATTCGGTATGAAGGTCCGAAAGGCGGGCCGGGAATGCCGGAGATGTTAGCGCCAACCAGCGCCATCATGGGGATGGGGCTGGGTGAAAAAGTTGCGTTGATAACCGACGGACGATTTTCCGGCGGTACACGCGGAGCTTGTATCGGCCATGTATCGCCCGAGGCGGCGGAACGCGGTCCCATAGCGGCCGTTCAGGAAGGCGATATTGTCACCATTGATATACCGAATAAGGTAATTAAAGTCGAATTATCCGATGAAGAGATTCAGAGCCGTTTGCAGGCTCTACCCGAGTTTGAGCCGAAAATTAAAAAAGGCTATTTGGCGCGCTATGCAAAGATGGTAACTTCGGCCAATACGGGCGCCGTATTAAAATCAGTTTAAATAAAATTCAAGTAATTTATTTGGAACTTGGTTCAAGCGTGCGTGTGTAGAATTTAGATGACTGAAAAGTTAAAAAAATAAGTAAATTAAATAAACCGATAGTGAAGGGGATAAGCGTATGAAGAAATCCGGGCCAAAGCTTTCCGGAGCCGAAATATTTTTTGAAAGTCTTAAGCGGGAAAATGTCGAATATATATTCGGTATTCCCGGCGGTGCGACTATAAAAATATATGACGAGCTGTACGATATTAAATTTTTAACGCATATTCTGGCAAAACACGAGCAGGGGGCTACGCACATGGCCGAAGGTTATGCTCGGGCTACAGGAAAAGTTGGCGTGGCTTTAGTGACGTCTGGGCCAGGCGCCACCAATACCGTTACGGGTATTGCCAATGCTTACATGGATTCCTCGCCTATTGTTGTTTTTACCGGTCAGGTACCGACCGCTTTAATCGGCAACGATGCTTTTCAGGAAGCGGATATTGTTGGAATAACCCGTCCGATTACCAAACACAATTTTTTAGTAAGAGATGTTAAAGAACTTGCCGAAACCATTAAAAAAGCGTTCTTTATTGCTTCCACCGGCAGACCGGGCCCTGTTTTGGTCGATTTGCCTAAGGATGTTATTGCCGCGGTTTGCCCGTTTGAGTATCCGGAGAAAGTTGATATTCGCGGTTATAAACCGACTTACAGCGGTCATAAAAATCAAATTAAAAAGGCGGCCAGGGCTATCGAAAAAGCTAAACGTCCTTTATTGTATGTAGGCGGTGGCGTTATAATGTCCGATGCTGCCAAAGAGCTTACGCAGTTGGCAAAGAAAAACAATATTCCCGTAACCATGACTCTGCAAGGTTTGGGCTCGTTTCCCGGCGATCATAAATTATCGCTCGGAATGCTGGGAATGCACGGTATGTTTTGGGCGAATATGGCGGTCAATAATTGCGATGTTATTATTGCTCTCGGCGCCCGTTTTGATGATCGTGTTACCGGAGATGTCAATACTTTTGCGGCAGATGCTTATAAAATACATGTAGATATAGATCCGACTGCTATCGAAAAGAATGTCTTGGTCGATCTGCCGATTGTCGGGGATGTCAAGAAAATTCTTCCGGAATTAACGGCGGAAATTAAAAAGGCGCCCGATACCAAAAAATGGCTTAAGGAAATCGATGAGTGGCGTAAGCAATGTCCATTAACATATAAAACCGACGACGGTATTCTAAGAACGGCTTATGTTATCGAGAAAATTTCCGAACAAACAAAAGGGGATACGGTAATCGTGGCCGACGTTGGTCAACACCAGATGTGGATTGCGCAATTTTTCAAGTTTATTAAACCGCGCACTCATCTTTCAAGCGGCGGTTTAGGTACAATGGGTTTCGGTTTACCCGCGGCTATCGGCGCGGCAATGGGTGTAAAAAACAAGCCGGTCATTTCCATCAGCGGCGACGGTGGTTTTCAAATGAATATTCAGGAGTTGATTACAGCGGTTGCGTATAAAGTGCCGGTGAAAATTTTCATCATCAACAATAGCTATCTTGGAATGGTGCGTCAATGGCAAGAGTTGTTTCATAAAGAAAAATATAGTTTTACCGATCTCGGGGAAGCTAATCCCGATTTTGTAAAAGTCGGCGAAGCGCTGGGCATCCCTTCTTATGCAGCGGAAACAATGAAGGATGCGGATAAATATATTGAAAAAGCCTTAAAGTATAAAAAAGGACCGGTTCTCGTTGAGTTTCGTGTGTTAAAAGAGGATATGGTTTTTCCTATGGTTCCGGCGGGAGCCTCCATATCGGATATGATCATTAAACGATTAATTAATCCCAAAAGGTTGGTGTAATATGAAACATACAATATCAATATTAGTTGAAAACAGATTCGGAGCGTTTGACCGTGTTGCCACATTATTCAGCGGAAAGGGTTTTAATATCGATAGTATTTCCATCGGTGAGACCGAAGTAAAGGATCTGTCTCGTATGACGATTGTGACGACAGGGGATGAGGTCATTATTCAACAGATTATTAAGCAGTTAAATCGTTTAATCGATACGGTTAAAGTGGTTGACCTTTCGGAAAGCGACCGCACGGAACGTGAATTGATGCTGATCAGTTTGAACTATCAAAACGGTTCTTTGGAAGATATTAAAAATATTTGCGACATTTTTCGCGGTAATATTGTGGATATCAATAATAAGTCCGTGATGATTGAGATAACCGGTCCGCCGGCAAAAATTAATGCGGCGGTTAATGTTTTTGCGCCGTTCGGTATTAAAGAACTCGCCCGTTCCGGCACCGTCGCTTTAAAAAGAGGCGAGCAAGTTGTGCATAAAGTAAAAGATAAAGAACTATAACACACAAAATTAAATAAAGGAAATTATCATGAAATCATATTATGATCAAGACGCAAATTTAGACCTGTTAAAAGATAAAAAAATCGCCATTTTGGGTTATGGCAGTCAGGGACATGCCCACGCGCTTAATTTAAAAGAGAGCGGAATGGATATAACTGTGGCTGAAGTAAAAGACAGCAACGCTTGGAAAGCCGCCGAAGAGGCCGGATTAACGGTAAAAGAAGCTGACGAAGCCGCCAAAGAAGCCAATGTGATTATGGTGCTGCTTCCGGATCAAATTCAGAAAAAAGTGTATGACGAAGCCATTGCTCATAATCTAAACGAAGGCGATACGCTGGTTTTTGCGCACGGTTTTAATATTCATTATAAGCAAATCGTTCCGCCGGAAAATGTCAACGTAATGATGGTTGCGCCAAAAAGTCCCGGTCATCTGGTACGCAGAACCTTTACGGAAGGCAAAGGCGTTCCTTGTCTCGTTGCCGTTCATCAGGATTACAGCGGCAATACGCTGGATATGGCTCTGGCTTGGGCAAAAGGAATCGGCGGCACCAGAGCGGGCGTAATTGAAACGACCTTTAAAGATGAAACCGAAACGGATTTATTCGGCGAACAAGCAGTGCTTTGCGGCGGTTCGGCCGAATTGGTAAAAGCGGGTTTTGAGACGCTGGTTGAGGCCGGCTATCCGGAAGAATTGGCCTTTTTTGAATGTATGCACGAATTAAAATTAATTGTTGACCTTTATTACGAAGGCGGACTTTCGCGCATGAACTTTTCCGTAAGCGATACGGCGGAATACGGGGGATTAACGCGCGGACCGAGAGTGATTACGGCCGATACCAAAAAGGAGATGAAAAAAATACTTGGTGAAGTACAGGACGGTTCTTTTGCCAAAGAGTGGCTTGCCGAGTGTGAAAACGGTCAGCCTAATTTAAACAGATTGAGAAAGGAAAACGCTGAACATCCCATCGAAAAAATCGGCGCGAAATTAAGAAATATGATGTCCTGGATTTTAAAAGGAAAATAGAAGAGGTTTAAAATGGTAAAAAAAATAGTGTTGCTGCCGGGTGACGGGATCGGTAAAGAGGTTATTTTCGCGGCGCAGCGGATTATGCATAAAACGGCCGCGGAGTTTAACCTTACAATTGAAACGGAAGAACAGCTGATCGGCGGCAGTTCCATAGACGAATACGGCATCCCTTTGACCGACGAGGCGATAGAAGCTTGTAAAAATTCCGATGCCGTTTTGCTCGGCGCCGTCGGCGGATATAAATGGGAAAATTTGGAGCACCATTTAAAACCGGAAGCGGGCTTGTTGAAAATCCGCGCCGCCTTGAACCTTTTTGCCAATATTCGACCGGCAAAGATATATAAGGCCTTTATCGGCGATTCGTCTCTTAAAAAAGAGGTATTAGACGGAACGGATTTTGTTGTATTTCGCGAATTGACCGGAGGTATTTATTTCGGACAGCCGCGCGGTTATGACGCCGAAAAAGGCTGGAATACCATGGTTTATGAAAAATACGAAGTGGAGCGGATCGCTAAAATCGCCTTCGAAACGGCTATGCAGCGCGATAAAACAGTGCTTTCAGTTGATAAAGCCAATGTGCTTGATGTCTCGCAATTCTGGCGTAATGTGGTGGAGGATGTATCCGTTGCTTATCCCGACGTAGAATTGAAGCACATGTATGTGGATAATGCCGCTATGCAGCTTGTGCGCGATCCGAAACAGTTCGATATTATCTTAACGTCGAATCTATTCGGCGATATTCTCAGCGATATTGCCGGAATGATTACCGGCAGTCTTGGAATGCTTCCGTCAGCCAGCCTTGGCGAGCAACACGCTTTATACGAGCCTGTACACGGTAGCGCTCCTGATATTGCAGGGGAAAATAAAGCTAATCCTATCGCTATGATTGCATCCGTAGCTATGATGTTTGAGCATTCGTTTAAACTTCCGCAAGCGGCGCACATGATTGAAGCCGCAATTGAAAAAACGCTTGAAGCCGGTTACCGTACCGTCGATATATATTCTGATGGTTATGAATTGGTATCCACTGATAAAATGACCGACGTAATCTTAGAAAAATTGGAAGAAGTAAAAGCGGAAATTCCCGCATAAAAAGCGTTTTGAACGGCCGTAAAAAAACGGCCAAAACCGGGGATATAAAATGTCTGATAAAATATTTATATTTGATACTACCTTGCGCGACGGAGAGCAGTCGCCCGGCGCGTCGTTGAATATGCATGAAAAGATTGAAATTGCCCGACAGCTGGAAAAGATGAATGTGGATATTGTTGAGGCCGGCTTTCCCGTCTCGTCGCCGGAACAGTTTGACGCGGTAAAGCGTATTTCCGAGGAGGTGGGAATTGTTGTTGCCGCTTTGGCGCGCGCTAAAGAGATTGATATTAAATCCGCCGCCTCCGCTTTGGAAAGCGCCGGGAAAAAAAGGATTCACACTTTCATCGGCACATCGGATTATCACGTGCTTGGTAAATTCGGAGACAATCGCTATGGTCGTTCTCTTACGGAAAAACGTGAAACGGTAATCAAAATGGCCGTAGACGCCGTGAAATATGCTAAGACCTTTTGCAATGATGTGGAATTTTCGGCGGAAGACGCCGGCAGAACGGATATAGGATACCTTTCCGAAATAGTGGAAGCGGCAATCGCCGCGGGCGCCACAACTATAAATATACCCGATACAACCGGATATACGCTACCTTCCGAATTCGGCGAGATGATCGCGCAACTGTTTAAACGGGTGAAAAATATCAATGACGCCGTTATCAGCGTTCATTGTCATAATGATCTTGGATTGGCGGTGGCAAATTCTCTTGCGGCTGTTGAGGCGGGCGCTCGACAGGTAGAATGTACAATTAACGGTATCGGAGAGCGCGCCGGCAACGCTTCTCTCGAAGAAATTGTTATGGCTATAAATGTGCGTAAAGATAAATTACAGTATCATACCGATATAAATACCAAAGAAATTTACAACGCAAGTAAAATCGTTTCCGGCTTTACGGGTATTATCGTGCAACCCAATAAAGCCATAGTCGGAGAAAATGCCTTCGCTCATGAATCGGGAATTCATCAGGACGGTATGCTGAAAAACCGCCAAACTTATGAGATTATGACGCCTGAAACCGTCGGGGTGCCTAAAACAAAGATCGTTCTCGGCAGACATTCGGGGCGTCACGGTTTAAAAGCGCGTCTTGAAGAATTGGGTTATCAATTAAAAAACGAAGACCTTCAAAAAATTTATGAGCGTTTTATTGAAATTGCCGATAAGAAAAAGGAGGTCTACGACGACGATTTGCGCACCTTGATGGGCGATGAAATTTATCAGGATAAATCGCGTTACGTGCTTGATTATTTACAGGTTCATCTCGGGACAAATGCTATTTCAACGGCAACCGTTCGAATTAAACGAAACGGCGATTCTATTCAAGATTCGGCTACGGGCGATGGTCCGGTTGACGCCGTTTTCAACGCCATTGACCGCGCAATAAACAAGAAATACGTTATTGAATCTTATCAAATCCGTTCCGTTACGGCCGGCAGGGAAGCGCTCGGCGAAGCGTCAATCCGTATTAATCATGATAAAGGAACGAGTTTTGGCCGCGGCGTTTCAACCGATGTGATCGAAGCCAGCGCTAAAGCCTATTTACAAGCCATCAATTCGGCGGAAACGGTAGAATAGAAATTCGTTTGTTAAAGAAAGGAAATAGAATTAATGGGTTATACAATAACTGAAAAAATATTAGCGAAATCCGCCGGGAAAAAAGCGGTTACACCCGGGGAAAATGTTTGGTTAAATGTTGACGTTTTGATGACGCATGACGTTTGCGGTCCGCCTACAATTCAAATTTGGAAAGATGAATTCGGCGATAAAGCGAAAATTTGGGATAAGGAAAAGGTCGTGATTTTTCCGGATCATTATATTTTTACCTCCGATAAATACGCCAACCGCAATGTGGATATTTTACGCGATTTTGCCAAAGAATATGACCTGCCTAATTATTATGACGTGGGAACGGAACGGTATAAAGGCGTGTGCCATATCGCTTTGGCGGAGGAAGGATATAATCTTCCCGGGACCGTATTGATAGGCACCGATTCGCATACATGCACGTCAGGCGCCTTCGGTATGTTCTCCACAGGCGTGGGCAATACGGATGCGGCCTTTATTCTCGGAACGGGAAAAATCTGGGAACGCGTTCCGGAATCGATGAAGTTCACCTTCAACGGCGAAATGCCCGAATATTTAACCGCCAAGGATCTTATTTTGAAAATTCTCGGCGACATCACCACCGACGGCGCCACATACCGTGCTATGGAATTTAGCGGCGAAGCCATTATGTCGTTAAATATGTACGAAAGAATGACCTTAACCAATATGGCCATTGAGGCCGGCGGCATTAGCGGTATTATTGCCGTGGACGAGACAACCGAAGCTTTTATTAAAGAACGCAGCGATAAGCCGTATGAAATTTTTAACAGCGACGACGATGCCGTATATTACAGCGAACATGTTTATGATGTGAAAGATTTGGAACCGTATGTAGCCAAACCGCACAGTCCCGATAACGGCGCCACCGTGCGAAGTGTACAGGGAACAAAATTAACCCGATGCTATATCGGTTCCTGTACCGGCGGCAAAATAACCGATTTTCAGGCGGCGGCAAGAATATTGGACGGAGAGAGCGTTAAAGTGCCTACCTTTATCGTTCCGGCAAGCGTTAAAACGGCGAATAAATTGGAAACGGAAAGTTATAACGGAAAATCCTTAAAGAAGATTTTTGAAGACGCCGGTTGTATTATTGCGCAATCATCTTGTGCGGCTTGTCTTGGCGGGCCCGCCGATACTATTGGCCGCGCAATTGATAATGATGTGGTCATATCGACAACCAATCGTAATTTCCCTGGAAGAATGGGCAGTAAAAAATCGGAAGTTTATCTTGCTTCGCCGCTTTCGGTGGCCGCTTCGGCCTTAACCGGCGTAATCACCGATCCGAGGGACTTTTTAAAATAGCGGATTTCTTACAAATAAAAAAAGTGTGAAGGAAATTAAGGATGGATAAAATTATAAAAGGTAAAGTCTATATTCTCGGCGATAATATAGATACGGATCAGATAATTCCGGCTGAACATTTGGTTTACAGCCTAAGTGACGAAGAAGAGTCAAAATTATACGGACGTTACGCTCTTTCCAGCGTTCCGCGAGCCGAAGCCGGATTACCGCAGGGAAATACGCCGTTCGTGGAGAGCGATAATTATCGTTCGCAATATAATATAATTATCGGCGGTTCAAACTTCGGCTGCGGTTCATCGAGGGAACACGCGCCGTTTGCTTTGGAAAAAGCCGGCGTGGAAGCCATCGTGGCCGAATCTTATGCGCGAATTTTTTATCGTAATTCGGTGGACGGCGGTTTTTTAGCGCCTTTGGAAACGCCGGAAAAATTGAACGATAAAATAAAGACGGGCGATGAGCTGGAAATAAACCTGGAAAATTATACGCTTAAAAATTTAAACGACGGTAAAGAATATAATCTACGTGAGTTGGGCGATGTTTTACCTATTGTGGAAGCAGGCGGTATTTTTAAATATGCTCGAAAAGCCGAAATGATTTAAAACCGTATGATCCATTGGGACGGGACTATACATTATTGTAATACGATATTATATACACGTTTTGTATAGTCTCATTAAGGGGGGGAAATTGTTATTTAGACGTATGAATAAGACGTTGTTGTTCTTTATGCTTATACTTTTGTTTGCGTTGCTTTCATCTTGTAGAAATTCTTTTGGCGATGGCGATGAAGGCGAAAATGAAACTAAAATTAGCAGGTATAATTCCGAAAAAAGTCATAATGCCGGCGAAAATTGTATCTCTTGTCATAAAGAGGGTGGTGAAGGCGACGGATGGTTTTCCGCGGCCGGTACGGTATACGATTCTCTATTGAAAAACACGTATCCGAATGCCGTAATAAAGCTGTATACGCAAAAAAACGGGAACGGTAATATCGTAAAAATAATTGAAGTTGATAGATTAGGTAATTTCTATACGACGGAAAATATTGATTTCTCAAGCGGGTTATTTGCAGCGGTAGAAGGACGTAATGTAATAAAATATATGCAATCGTCTGTAGAAACGGGGCAGTGCGGAAGCTGCCACGGCGCCAAGATCAATAGGATATGGGTAAAGTAGTTAACATATTAATTAAACTTAATTAAAGACAGGTGTTATGGAAAAGAATGTAATTGAATTATTTGACACAACATTAAGAGACGGAACGCAGGGAGAACGGGTCAATTTATCCATTCAGGATAAATTGTTAATTACTCAGCGCTTGGATGATTTCGGTATCGATGTAATTGAAGGCGGATGGCCGGGCAGCAACCCGAAAGATGAAGAGTATTTCCAAAAAGTTTTGAACATGAATTTAAAACATGCCAAGGTATGTTCTTTTGGATCCACCGCCCGTTATCCGGATAAAGTAAAAGAAGATAATAATCTCAATAAACTGCTAAAATCCGAAACGGAGATCATTACGATTTTCGGGAAAACATGGCGGTTCCATTCCGATAAAAGCTTAGGATTAACCGACGAGCAGAATGAAGAGCTAATTGAAAAATCAGTAGCTTTTCTATGCGAACATGGACGGCGTATTATTTTTGACGCAGAGCATTTTTTTGACGGTTATAAAGACGATGCGGAATTTGCGACCAATATGTGCCTCGCCGCCGAGCGGGGCGGAGCGCAGATGATCGCCTTATGCGACACTAACGGTGGAACCTTGCCGATGGAGATATACGATATTATTAAGGAATTACAGCAAAAGATAAAAATACCGCTCGGCATCCATGCTCATAACGATGGCGATTTGGCTGTGGCTAATTCTTTAATGGCTGTACGCGCCGGCGTCGTGCAAGTACAAGGCACCGTTAACGGCGTGGGAGAACGCTGCGGAAACGCCAATTTGTGCAGCATTATTCCGAATTTACTATTAAAGTGTGAAAAGAATTTTGAAAATGATATGATTTTACAGGAATTGACCTCTCTTTCGCATTATGTTTCCGAGGTAATGAATTTATCGCCTAATATTCGCGCTCCCTTTGTGGGGCATTCCGCTTTTGCCCATAAGGGCGGCATCCATGTCAGTTCCGTACTGAAAGACAGCCGTATGTATGAGCATATTGCGCCCGAAGAGGTCGGTAATAAACGGCATGTTTTGGTTTCCGATTTGGCGGGGCAGAGCAATATTCGTTATAAAGCGGAAGAGCTTGGTATTACCTTGCCCGAGGGTAGAGAATTTAGCAAAAACTTTGTTCAGCATATTAAATCTCTGGAATATCAAGGCTTTCAATTTGACGGCGCCGAAGCCTCCTTTGAATTATTGTTGTTATCGGAATTGAAAAAGTATAAGCCGTTTTTTGAAATAACCTACGCTAAAATAAACGATCTGTTCGGCGAAAACGGTAATAGATATTCCGAGGCGGTTTTGAAGGTAAAAGTTGACAACGAAATCGAACATACCGCCGCCGACGGAAACGGTCCCGTTAACGCTTTGGACGCCGCCCTACGTAAAGCCTTACGGCGTTTTTATCCTCAAATTGATGAGATTCATCTTGCCGATTATAAAGTGCGCGTACTTGGGGAGCAAGACGGAACCGGCGCCAAGGTTCGTGTTTTGGTAGATTCCAAGGATCAGCAAATGAACTGGTCTACCGTAGGCGTTTCGGGCGATATAATTGAAGCCAGTTTACAGGCTCTGAGCGATAGCTTGAATTACAAAATTTATAAAAGCACGCTAAAATAATTTTTAAAGGTAGTACTAATTATTTTGACCGATTTGAAAATGATCATTATTAATTGGTAAAAATATGCAATTATATTCAGCCTCTATTTGAGGCTGTTTTTTTGTTTAACCGAACTTGGCTATAATAGGCAGTAAAACCCCGTAACGCCAAGGGAGCAGGCGTATCAGTGGTATACTACATATTTTTTTAGTATCTTTTGCGTATCAATACATCCTGCCGCATCATATATACGCTTTGCCCTGTTTAGTTGGATGCCTTTGATGTATTGCCTTCGTTTTGTGGGTAGTTTTGTTGTAACGATTTTTTGAGTTGACATTATTCTTACTATATTTTATCACCGTAATTAATCCCCGGGCGCTTTAACATTGGACGTATCGCGTTTATTCGTTGATAGGTCAAAATGGTTAAATAAATATGCGATTCAATACGACCATCTTTCTGATGATGCACCGAACGCATATTTAACCCAACTTGGCGATTTTTTTTTAAATAGCCAAGTTTGGTTAAAGTCCAATTTAAAATATACATCCATGATGGTTTCAAAAATATTACGATATTTTTCGATACTGTTCATCAAGTTAGAATAGGCTTTTTCTTTTTTATTTTGCAATATTATTATGCGATCTGTAAGAGCATACGATATGAACCATGATAAAGAGACGGCGCCAAACTTATATCCGTTTTCGTTGAAATTCAAGGTCGGCAAAATACCAAGACATATCAAAGAGGATAATGTCCATATTTTTGATAAAAATCTTGATTTGTTTGATAATCATTGTTTATAATGTATATTCGTATTAAATTATGTCTGCGGTGGTAATTCTTAAAGACGAAAGGCGCTTCCATAAATGAAAATGATTAAAAATAAAGCGGGGAGATTGGTTCCAAGCGAGGTAAACGGAAAAAAGGCCATACCTTTTAAAGGGATCGGCGGATATGTACGCCAAGGCCGTAAATACGGCGCGCCTATTCCCAGCGGCGCAAATTACAGGGAAAGTAAAGTGGTAGAGGGCTTGGATGCCCTGTTGGATAAATTAAATTTGTTTGACGGTATGACCGTATCGTTTCATCACCATTTGCGCAACGGAGATTTTTTAATTAACGCCGTTATGGAAAGGTTAGCCAAGCGCGGAATAAAAGATATTGTACTGGCTCCGTCCGCCCTCTTTCCGGTGCATGAACCGCTTGTGGATCATATTAAAAAGGGTACGGTGTCGCATGTGCTCGGATCCATGAACGGGCCGGTAGGACGATTATGCAGTATGGGGGGCATGAAGAAAACGGCGGTTTTGCGCTCCCATGGGGGGCGTTATCGCGCTATACAGGACGGGGATCTGCCTATTGATATCGCTTTTATCGCCGCGCCGACGGCAGACGTCCACGGCAATGCCAACGGTGTATTGGGCCCGTCGGCATGCGGGCCTCTGGGCTTCGCTCTTGCGGATTCGCTTTATGCTAAACAAGTAACCGTTATTACGGATAATTTAGTCTCTTTTCCGACTTTTCCATGGTCTATAGAAGGGGGTAACGTAGATTATGTGGCCGCCGTGGATAAACTCGGCGATCCTGAAAAAATCGTTTCGGGAACTTTGAAAATCACGACCGATCCCAATCGTTTGAAGATAGCGTCTTATGCGGCGCAGCTCGTTAAGGATAGCGGTTTAATTGACGAGCCCGAATTTTCTTTTCAGGCGGGCGCGGGTGGCATGTCTCTGGCTTATATCAAATATATCGCAGAATATATGCGTGAAAAAGGCGTAACAGCCGATTTCGTACGCGGTGGTTCAACCTCTATTTTGGTGGATATGCTGCATGAGGGGTTGACAAAATACATCCTTGACGGACAATCCTTTGATTTGGCCGGAGTGCGTTCTTTACGCGATAATCTCAATCATATTGAAACCAATCCCTTTGTTTCCTATAATTATCATACCAAAGGCTGTTTTGCCCCGCGGGTTAAAGTTTCCGTGCTTGGCGGCACTGAAGTTGATTTGAATTTTAACGTTAATGTCAATACCCATTCCGACGGCTGGCTCCTGCACGGCATCGGCGGTTTTCAGGATGCGGCGGATGCGTATATGACGATTATCACGGCGCCGCTGTATCGTAAAAATAATCCCATTATTGTTGAGGACGTGGTTACGATAACGGCGCCGGGCGACACTATAGATGCCGTCGTAACCGATGAAGGCATTGCCGTAAATCCAAAACGACAGGACTTGTTAGAACGATTAAAAGACAGCGATTTGCCGCTGGTTTCCATTGAAGAGCTGCATGATAAAGCCATAAAAATAACAGGGAAACCGCCGAAACCGCAGTTTAAAGACAATGTTGTCGCTGTAATCGAGTGGCGCGACGGAACGGTGATCGATTGCGTGAAAGAGTTGGAAAAGTAAAAAAAAGAAAAGATCGAAATGAAGGGTATATGTAAGAATTGAGAGAAAAAGGAGAAAGAAGAAAAGAGAAAATCAATTTGGAACAAACCAAAGCGCTCTATACCGGTTTTTATATTGATCGTCCTCAAGGTAATAATGCTTTTTCCTATCATAAGCGTAAAAATAAAAGGATTTTTGTGCCGGCGTTGCAAGAAAGCGCGATTGAGCGGATTTCACTCGGTGAAAAGATTGTGTTTAGTGAAGTGGAAAACGGTAAAGAGTATAATCGCTGCGGGCTTAAAAATTTTATTTACAGCTATGTTAACGGAACGCATATTTTTATCTTTGATAATCACAATCACGCTTTTTTCTTTTGGATGCTGGGATATTTACAAGGCGCAATTGAAAAAGGGCGGGAGTTGGTACATATCGATCAACACAGCGATATGCGGGAACCGCAGCGCTATTATCCGAACATTTTAAATGAGAAAATATCCTTGGTTGATGTTTTTGAATATACAAATTATATGCTTAATGTAGGTAATTTTATCAAACCTGCTTTAAATTGCGGTTTGTTCTCTGCCGTTAAAATAATTGACAGCAGCGAGACATTTGAACGGCGCCCGTATGGCGATTTTGTTTTGGATATCGATATGGATATTTTCTCGGATGATATGCGCTATATCAGCGAACATAAAAAAATGCGCAGGATAAAGGACTATCTTGCTCGAACCGATTTTGTAACCATTGCCACAAGTCCGTATTTTATTAAACAGGAAAAGGCCGTAACTTTAACTAAACAATTGTTTTATTAAACAACAGGAGGGGATTACCATGCAAAGGAAAATAATTATTGCCGTTTTAACCTTTGCCGCAGCTTTAATATCCGGCTGCGCATCCATTCAGGATGCCGTGGTCAGCGGGGCGGTTTCCGGTATGAGTCGCGCTGCAAGCGAACAAGCGGAACAGTATGTTTATAAACAGATGGCGCCGAAAGAAAAACTTCCCGCTCCCAAAACGCCGGGTTGGGGTACTTTTATGGCAATGCAGGCTCAGGTGGTATTTTCCTATACTTTTTCCGTAGGCGGCATGTGGATAGGGCAAACGGGATACAAACCGGGCGAATGGACTAAATTTGAGATGATAAGCGAAGGCGACAGCAAACCGGTAGTCTTGGAACGCGCCTTTTTAAAACGCCTGGCAAATGGGAACGAATGGTGGCGCACATCATGGGAAGCGGAGGGGGAGTCATGGATCTATGAAGCCTTGATATCCAAAAAGGACGAATCGCTGTTACGATTGCGGGCGCGGGATACGGACGGCAACGAGGGCGAAGTTCCCGTAACTAACCGGCAAATCTATTATGAACCGCAAGAAGTTTCCGCCGAGAGTATTAAAGGCGCAACCATCGGCACGGAAAATATAACCGTTCCCGCCGGGACCTTTTCGGCAAAACATGTCCGCTTTGTCAATCAGGGGCAGGGCAATGTGGATTGGTGGTTGAACGATACGGTACCAGGCGGCGTGATAAAATATGAGATGAGCGAAAACAGCGTCGTTAAATGGAAGAGCGAGCTTAAAGCCAAAGGCGACAATGCTACAACCATATTAAAATCCTTTTGAGCTCTAAATATTTGAAAAGGCGGTGCGGCATTTTTCCGCCGTTCGCCTTTTTTAATAAAGATGTTTATAAATAATTCGGCGCTATTATCGAGTACGGATGAGCGATAAGATTATGAGCTCACTCTTTAAATATTATTTTACTCCATTTATGGGGCAGATGCGCATCGTAAAGGCCATGGCAGTTTAATGATGTTGCCGGGTGAGGTTGAATTTCAATACCGTTTAGTACCAGTTTTTGGAATCTTCCGAGAAAGATACTCCATATATCTCCGTCTTTCGGTGGCAGAGAACGGCCGTTGGCAAGCAAATGTAAACTTTTCCAAGGAATCGCTATTTCAAGACTCCAACCTTTGTCAATAACGCTGTTGTCGTTTATCGTACCGTCAACCTGCACGGCAGTTTGCAAGCCGGACATATCGAAAGCGGTGAAAGCCCAGCGAATTCCGCGGGGATGCGTTCCCCGCCAGAAAGAGGCGTCGTCACGATCGTTATTTCCCCCGAAAGTATAAACGTGTTCTTGGTGAACATCAAAAATGGGGAGACCGAATTTAGGATCCTTGTCGTAAGCGTCTTTCCAGATGAAAAATACCTCATAAACGGTATTAAGAGCGTTTACTTCCAATTCGTAATAGCAGTCGCCGCCGTCAATGAACAATTCAAGATCGCTTTCCGTGAAAACAAGGCTGTCGCGTTCCGTCAATTTTGCTTCGATGAATCGATCTTCCGCATAAAAAGCAATGTATAAATGGCTGTCATTCCATAAAATCGCTGCTCGCGTGTCATAAAGCCCCGCGTCGCCGCTGACAAGATCGACAAACCTTCTACTCCAGACGGCATTTTTCCAAACTTCTTTACCTATATTACCGTTAATAGAAACAGAAGCGGATATTTTTTTTGCTATGTAATCGGCGCTATTTTTCATTTCGGCTTAATTTTTCTCCAATTTGGGATTTATTAACAGAATATTTTTTACGTCAAATTATTGAATTATTAAATTTATGCTTAATATAAAAGTCGTAATACCATAGTAGCGTAAACTCCGCAAAGTGATTAATGAAAAAAGTACGGGTAAAATCGTCAAAGTGTCAGTCCTTCGAAAGAAGGAATCTGAATGTGGACAATAGCAAGATTTAGATTCCCGATAGAAACATTCGGGAATAACTGAAATGAAGAAATTTCACATTGAATCAGGCAATCTAAAATTGTATTTTTTTTGAAATTCCTGTACAAATATATAAAATGTATTGTCCTTGTTAATATTAACGATGCTTGAATTTTACCATTAGTAAAAAAGTTAGCGATTAATCAGTGAAAAAACAAGCTATTATTGTTATTGTTGCTATCGAAAAATCATGCCTAATCTCTTTTCATGGGATTAAAGTTAGCTCGGAAAAAGTTACCATTTAATTAGGGGATTCTTTATATTATCCCCGTTGGGATATTATCCCGTAAAAAAGCAAGTTGTTATAATAATTTTAAATCCGTTAAGGTTAATTCGTTAAAAACATTAAAAAAAAGAGTTATGAAAAAAAATACAATTTTCGTTAAAGGGGCGAGAGAGCATAATTTAAAGAATATCGATGTGGAGATTCCACGCGATAAATTGGTGGTCATAACAGGACTTTCCGGTTCTGGGAAATCCAGTTTGGCTTTCGATACCATTTACGCCGAAGGTCAGCGGCGCTATGTGGAATCGTTAAACGCCTACGCCCGGCAGTTTTTGGGCTTAATGGAAAAACCGGATGTGGACTATATCGACGGACTTTCTCCGGCCATATCCATTGAACAAAAATCCACCAGCCGCAATCCGCGTTCTACCGTGGGTACGGTAACGGAAATATACGATTATTTTCGTTTGCTTTATGCGCGTATCGGTAAATTGCATTGTTATCAGTGCGGCCGTCCGGTGGAACGTCAGACCGTACAGCAAATTGTCGATTCGATTATGGAATTTGAAAAAGGTATGCGCATTCAAGTCCTTGCGCCTATGGTTCGCGGACGTAAAGGCGAATATAAGGAGATGTTCAATCAATTCACCAAGGATGGTTTTGTGCGTGTCCGTGTGGACGGCAATCTCTATTCTCTTGATGAAGAAATTGAATTGGATAAAAATATCAAACATAATATCGAAATTGTGGTCGATCGTTTGGTGATTGACGACGATATTCAACGGCGTCTTACCGAGTCGATTGAACTGGCTCTAAAACAAGCTGACGGCGTTATTTATATCAACAAAATAGATAGCGGCGAAGATTTGTTATATAGCGAACAATTTGCCTGCGCCCACTGCAATCTTTCATTCGAAGAACCGGCGCCCAGACTTTTTTCATTTAACAGCCCTTACGGGGCTTGCCCTAAGTGCGGCGGTCTCGGTTCATTAACGGAAATCGATGTCGATTTGATTGTTCCCGATAAAAACCTTTCTATTAGTCAAGGCGCGATCAAAACCATGGGGTTTAATCCCGAGGGTTGGAATTATACTATGTTAATCGGCTTGGCGGAACATTTCAACTTTAATTTGGATATACCATGGCGCGAGCTTGATCCCGATATTCAACATATTATCCTTTACGGTCTCGGCGATAAAAAGGTAAAAATGGTATACAAACGCGAAGGAATGCATGTTGAATGGATGAAAGAGTATGAAGGTGTAGTCAATAATTTACTCAGGCGCTACAAACAAACCGGATCACAGCATATACGTCGTTGGATCGAAGGTTTTATGAATACGGTTGTCTGCGATATGTGCAACGGCGCCCGATTAAAAAAAGAAGCGCTGGCCGTTACCATTAAAGACGTCAATATTGACCGGCTTACCCATTATTCCATTCGAGACGCCGCAAAGTTTTTTGAGAATTTAAAATTGAGCAAAAGGGAAGAGCAGATTGCTTATCAGATATTAAAAGAAGTAAAACAACGGCTCAGTTTTCTAAATAATGTCGGCTTGGAGTATCTTAGTTTAAGCCGTTCGGCTGGTACGCTTTCAGGCGGGGAGGCGCAGCGCATTCGTTTGGCCACACAGATCGGGTCGCAGTTGGTGGGCGTTTTATATATTCTCGATGAACCGAGTATCGGGTTGCATCAGCGGGATAATCGAAAATTGTTGGATACTTTGGAGCATTTGCGCGATTTGGGCAACACGGTTTTGGTGGTTGAACACGACCGCGAGACCATTGAATCGGCCGACTTTGTAATTGATCTCGGACCGCGCGCCGGTCGACACGGGGGAGAAATTGTTGCCATCGGTACGCCGGCGAAAATTAAGAAAAGTCGTAAAAGTTTAACGGCTCAATATCTTTCCGATAAACGGCAAATCCCGGTTCCCGATAAACGGAGGAAAGGAAACGGTCGATTTATTGCTCTCAAGGGCGCGTCGGGTAATAATTTAAAAAAGTTAGATGTGGATTTTCCCCTTGGGAAATTTATCTGTGTTACCGGCGTATCCGGTTCGGGGAAAAGCACGTTGGTGAACGAAACGTTGTTTAAAATATTGGCGCGCCGTTTTTATAAGGCTAAAAAACATCCGCTGCCCTATAAAGAAGTTTTTGGCTTGGAGTATATCGATAAAGTAATCGATTTGGATCAATCGCCAATCGGGCGCACGCCGCGTTCCAATCCGGCTACCTACACCGGTCTTTTTACGCCAATCCGCGATTTATATAGCCAGCTTCCGGAATCCAAAATTCGCGGTTATAAACCGGGACGTTTCAGCTTTAACGTAAAAGGAGGCCGCTGCGAGGCGTGCGAAGGCGACGGCGTAAAAAAAATTGAAATGCACTTTTTACCCGATGTATATGTACAATGCGAAGTCTGTAAAGGCCGTCGTTATAACCGGGAAACCCTGCAAATAAAATATAAGGGAAAATCCATTGCCGATACCTTGGATATGACCGTAACGGAGGCTTTGAGTTTTTTTAAAAATCACGGCGTCATCAAGCGTAAGCTGCAAACGTTGTTCGATGTCGGTTTGGGTTATATTCATCTTGGACAGGCGGCGACGACCTTATCCGGCGGGGAGGCGCAACGCGTAAAGCTGGCCACGGAATTATCAAAAGTAGGCACAGGCAGCACTTTTTACATTCTTGACGAACCGACGACCGGTTTGCATTTTGAAGATATTAATATGCTGTTAAGCGTACTCAATCGTTTGGTTGATAGGGGCAATACCGTTTTGGTTATTGAACATAATCTTGATGTAATCAAAACAGCGGATTGGATAATAGATATCGGGCCAGAGGGTGGAGATAACGGTGGCCGTATTATTGCGCAAGGAACGCCCGAAGATATTGTTAGTGTTAAAAAATCTTATACGGGACAATTCTTGAAAAAAGAGCTTAAAATCGAATAATCTTATTTGAAAAATAGATGAATATTGTTAAATTTAAAGGCCTTTAAAATGTTATATTGGTTATAAATTCTTTTTTTGAAAGGTAATGAGGCGGAAAAATTTTAATATATGGAGATTTAGATAAAAGGAGAAGAAATGAGTATAAAAAAAACTGCCCTTTATGATATCCATGTGGGGCTCGGAGCAAAAATGGTAGAATTTGCCGGTTATATGATGCCCATTCAGTACAGCGGCATTCGCGGCGAACATCGCCGCGTTCGCGAAACGGTCGGGGTCTTTGATGTGTCGCATATGGGTGAAATTGAAATCAGCGGCGAAAAAGCTTTGCAAATGGTGCAAAAGGTTACGATTAATGACGCTTCGGCTTTGGAAATCGGTCAGGCGCAATATTCGGCTATGTGTTACGAAAACGGCGGTATGGTGGACGATATTCTCGTTTATCGTTTTGCCGATAAATATTTACTGGTGGTTAACGCCGCCAATAAGGATAAAGATATGCAATGGATAACGGATCATAAAATCGAGGGTTGCGAGATTGAAGATGTCAGCGAAAATATTACGCAGCTTGCCGTACAGGGCAAAAAAGCGGAGGAAACGTTGCAAAAACTGACCGGTGTCGACTTATCCGCTGTCAAATTTTACTGGTTTACGGAGGGCGAATTAGCCGGTGCTCCAATGATAATTTCTCGTACGGGCTATACGGGTGAGCCGGGTTTTGAACTCTATTTTAATAATCAATATGCCGTTGAAGTGTGGAATAAGGTTTTTGAAGCGGGTAAGGAATTTGATATTGAACCGATTGGTCTCGGTGCGAGAGATTCGCTACGTCTTGAAAAGAAAATGTGTTTATATGGCAATGATATTGACGAAACAACGAATCCGCTTGAAGCCGGTTTGGGTTGGATTACCAAATTGGATGGCGATGATTTTATCGGAAAAGAGGCCTTGTTAAAAGCGAAGGCTGAAGGCTTGAAACGTCGTTTAGCCGCTTTTACTTTGCAAGAGTCCGGCTTTCCTAGACACGGATATAAAATTTATAAAAATGATCAGGAGGTGGGTGTTGTAACCAGCGGAACGGTATCGCCCATATTGGAAAAAGGAATCGGCTTGGGATACGTTGCTAAAGAATTTGCTAAAATCGGTACGGAAATTTCCATCGAAGTGCGCAAAAAAAAGGTTTCAGCAGTCATCATTAAGCCGCCGTTTGTATAAATATGAAAATTGATATCGTCTATAATCGAAAAGAATTAACGAAAATAGAGAATAAAACGATCATTATGATCGATGTTCTGCGGGCGTCAACGACTATTATTACCGCTTTCTCAAACGGTTGTAAAAGTATTACGCCGGTATTGGAGGTTGACGACGCCTTGAAACTCTACGATAAGAATAATGATCTTATCTTGGGCGGCGAACGGAACGGATTAAAACCGGAAAATTTTCATCTTGGCAATTCGCCTTTTGACTATACAAAGGAAATGGTTGAAGGTCGTAATTTGATTTATACTACAACTAATGGCACAAAAGCTTTATTGTCTTCTCAGGGAGCAAAACATATTTTAATCGGGGCATTTGTAAACTTAAATGCAGTCGTAAATAAAGCGCTCTTTTATGGCGACGATATTACTATTTTATGCGCCGGTAGGGAAGGCGCGTTTTCGCTTGAAGATGCCTTTTGCGCGGGGTTAATGATTACAAAAATGAATAATTCCGTATGCAATCTAAATATTGACGACGGCGCTCGCTGGGGTTATTATGCGGTTAAATCGATGAAAGGCGTTCTTGACGAGTTAACCGATGGTCAGGTTTATACCATAATTTCCAATACGAAACACGGTCGGTATCTATTATCAATCGGACTTCATGAAGATTTGCAGTTTTGCTCCCGACAAAACCGTTTTGAGATTGTTGCAGAGTACAAAGATAATAAAATCGTCGTTGTATAGTTATTGCTCGCAAACATTTTTCAATAAAGCAGTATTATTAATTTCCTGTATATAGAAAAATCGCTTATCAAATTGATTAATGATAAAAGAAATGCCATCATAAAAATCTTGTTTTTCGAATAAATCGGAAAACCTAAAATAGTCAAAATGTTTTATTGTTTTGAAATTTCGAATTAATAAAACAAGTTTAATTTTATATTTCAATGATATGGAAGAATAATTAACAGCCTCTCTATTATTGAGGGGCTTTTTCAGTTTGAGTGTATTAATCTTGTAATTTACCCATTATTTTTTTAAATTTATAAGTTTAGAAAATATAAGAGTCTATGGCAAAACGTAATTCAAAAAAACGCACAGCGACCAAACGACAGGCCTGGGGCGTACTATTGTCAGGCATTTCATTGCTGCTTTTCCTTGCAATTTTATCGTTCAGCGTTAAAGACCCTGTCAATCTTAACGTGGCCGGCAATCAAATTGCTATCAAGAACTGGCTCGGTCCTGCCGGCGCCGCCTTATCGTATTATCTAATGCAAGGGACGCTGGGCTATCCGATTTTAATTTTACCCGTAATTTTGATGTTGTTCGCCGTCAATTTAATCACCGCTAAAAAAACGCCCAATCGCGGCAGGCAGATACTTTTTTTGATTGCCTGGGCGCTCATAATTTCCATTTTTCTAGCCATGCCGGAAGCGATCCATACGCTAGGAAAAATGAAGGAATACTATCCCAGTGGTTTGGTTGGAGGGTGGATTGCTTCCGTTCTGGTGCTTTATCTCGGTAAATTCGGGGGACTGATTACGCTTATACTTTTTTCTTTGGCCTTGCTTGTGGCGACGATACGTATTGAGATAGCCGAGCTGTTTTATGCCTTGCAGGATAAACTCTCGAGTTCTTTGCAAACCGTCTCAACGGGTGTCGATAGTATTCGCCAAAAAAGGGAAGAGCGTAAGCGTTTAAAAGCGGAGAAAAAACAGGCGCAAGCGTTTCGGAACGAAACTGCCGCCGAGGAGCCTGAGGATATTGATTTAACTCCTTCCGTTCAGCCGGAAATTAATATCCCGGAAATTGCACAAAAACCGCTTAAACGGGAACCGGATTTATCTAAAGCGGAGCCTCAACCGGTAAAAAAGGCTAAAGCGAATCAGGTGACGCTTGATGAGATATTGGCCGGCTTGGACGATGACATATCCTCAAATAAGTCTGATGAGATAAGCGAAAATGAGCAGCCGAAAAATAACAATGATTTGGGGTTTGAAGTAGAGTCTGAAAAAAAAGACGTCGAGTTGGATTATGATAAACTGATTAATGAAAGTATTAAAAAGTATAAATACCCCTCTACCGATCTGTTAAAAACGGCTGTTTTGCAAAATACGCAGGTTACGCGCGATGAATTAAAGTCCAACGCCGAATTACTTGAATACAAGTTGTTGGATTTCGGCGTAAAAGCCAAGGTTGTAAAAGTAACTGCCGGCCCGGTGATCACATTGTATGAATTACAACCGTCAGCCGGTGTTAAAGTCAGCTCTATTGTAAATCTAAGCAACGATCTTGCTCTCGCCATGGAAGCGCGAGGTATCCGTATAATCGCGCCTATTCCGGGTAAAGCGGCGGTGGGAATCGAAATTCCGAATCGTAATCCGCAAATTGTTTATCTAAAATCGTTAATTCGCTCTCAAAAATTTGTGGAGTCGTCATACGAGCTGCCTATAGCCGTGGGCAAGACCATTGCAGGCGAGTCGTATATATCCGATTTGTCAAAAATGCCTCATCTGCTTATTGCCGGCGCCACCGGCTCAGGTAAAAGTGTGGGAATTAACACGATTATTGCTTCGTTATTATTTTCAGTGAACCCCGCTAAAGTAAAGTTCATGATGATTGACCCGAAGAAACTGGAATTATCTTTATATAAAAATCTGCGCAATCATTATTTGTTATGGCGGCCGGATTTGGATGAAGAGATTATTACCAAGCCTAATAATGCCGTCAGTATGCTTAACAGCATGGTGCTGGAGATGGAAAAACGCTACGATCAACTGGCAAATTTCGGCGTGCGCAATATTGTGGAGTTTAACTCTAAAATAGATAACTATAAGAAAAAAGCCTATGAAATGAAACTGACTAAACTGCCTTATATTGTGGTGATTATTGACGAGCTTGCTGATTTAATGCTGCTGGCGGCTAAGGAGGTCGAAACGCCCATTGCCCGTTTGGCGCAGATGGCCAGAGCAGTCGGAATACATCTGATTGTCGCAACCCAGCGGCCCAGCGTTAACGTTATTACCGGTGTTATTAAAGCGAATTTCCCGGCGCGCATCGCATATCAAGTGGCCACAAAAGTGGATTCGCGAACCATTTTGGATGTAAACGGCGCCGAGCAGCTTTTGGGTAACGGCGATATGCTTTTCCTGCCGCCTGGGCAGTCCAAACCGGTGCGCTTGCAGAATCCCTTTTTATCAACGGAAGAGGTGGAGTCGATTATTAATCATATAAAGAGACAGCCCAAACTACCCTATTATAGCATTCCGCAGCCGGCTTCATCTCGCTCGGGTTCGGGAACAGGCGCAGGCGCCGACAGAGATCCGCTTTACGAAGAAGCGCGCGCAATTGTTGTTCAACATCAACAGGGTTCCAGTTCATTGCTGCAAAGACGTTTGAAAGTGGGGTATTCCCGCGCTGCCCGCTTGATCGATGAATTGGAGCAGGATGGTATTGTCGGTCCGCAGGACGGCAGTAAAGCGCGCGAAGTGTTAATCACGTTAGAAGAATTGAGGAATATGACATGATCAAAAGAGTAGTAATAATCGTTTTGTTGTTTACGATTTTATTGTTTGCTCAAAAAGCCAAGGATATCATTGACGACGTTCAAGAAAAATATGAAGATATTGATAATTTCAGCGCAGCTTTTAAACAAATTGAAACGTTTAAACTGACCGGATCAAAAAATATAACCGACGGGAAAATTTATGTGAAAAACGGCGTGAAATATCGCTTTGAGACGGAGGATCAGAAAATCATAACGGACGGCAAGACCATTTGGACCTATAACGGAATTAATAAACAGGCTTTAATTGATAAGTTAACGCCCGGTTCCGGCGCTTTGTTGCCGAGAGATGTTTTATTTAAATACCCGAAAGAGTATTATGCAACGTTGCTTGGCTCTGAAAAACAAAACGGGAAAAAAGTTTTTAAATTGCGTCTTGATCCAAAAAAAGATATAAAAAGTTTTCTAAAAGCGATAAAACTATGGGTGGAAAACAAAAGTTGGTTAATAAAAAAGATAGAAACAACGGATGTTAACGGCAATACAACGATCTTTGAATTAAATAATATCGATATAAAGACCAAATTGCCGGATTCATTATTTCAGTTGCAAATTACAAAAGATATGCATGTCGTGGATATGCGCTGACAAGGTACTTTTTATGAGCGATTGTATTTTCGCAGACATACATTCACATTTTCTCTTCGGGGTGGACGACGGAGCGCGGAATTTAAAAGCCTCTTTGCGTTTAATTGAACAGGCGCAGGAAAATAATATTAAATATATGCTGGCCACGCCGCATGTATCCGAAGTAATGAACGAAGAATTTAGCCGATTAATATTGGATAATTTTGCGCAGCTTCAGGAAGAGGCGAAAAAAAGAAATTATAATGTTGAACTGTTTTTGGCTTCGGAAATTCTGTTCAATGAAGATATATTCAAATGGCTGCCTGCGCCGTGGGCAACCATAAATAATAATAAAAAATATCTTTTATTCGAACTACCTTTTTTTACTCTGCCGCAACGCGTTGACGAATTTATTTTTCATTGCAATATGAAAAATATTACGCCGATTATGGCCCATCCCGAACGTTATTTTTATATGCATAATAAATTGGACACATTATTACAGTGGCATTCAAAAGGGTGCTTGATGCAAATGGATGCGGGTAGTATTGTGGGGCAATTCGGTAAAAAAGTTTCGGCTATTTCAAAAAAATTGGCGCAAATGGAGTTCTTTAGCGTGGTTGCTTCCGATGCGCACGATGTAATCGGTAGAAACTATGTGACTTTATATGACGCTTATGATGTTATGCGCGATTTTTTAGATAATGATTATGTGGATAAATTATTCTGCGATAATCCGATTAACATAATTCGCGGTAATAAAATACGCCCTTTTCCGGTTAAACAGGAATCGGTTAATTTCTCATTAAAAAGCATGGTCAATAAGATTTTTGGAAAAAATAAGTGGTAAGTGTGATTTAAATTATTTGTTCTGATAAAATATTTTTTTAGATTGTAGCTTGTGAAAATTATAAGGCGTAACCGGCGTATTTTTAAATTTTATTGACAATGCTTTAAGTTTTATAATAAACGGCATCAAATAAGGAGTCAAAATTTGTCAGATTATTATGAAGAAGAATTTGAAAGTCAAGTTTCAATTCAAGATTATATCCGAATTTTGTATAGAGGTCGCTGGATAATAATAAGTTCATTTATTGTCGTTTTTCTAATAACGCTCTATATTACCTACACCTCTCCTCCGGTGTATGAAGCGATGACTACGGTTATTATTAAGAGCGACGGTTCAATGGAGCGCCAGATTTTTAATATGGACGCTTTCGGCGGTCAGACCACCTTAATTCCCAATCAAATAGAGATATTAAAAAGCCGCAGAATTGCCGAACGCGTTATAAAACGTCTCGAGATGGCCGAAGTGCGCGATTCACTCAGTATTTTTCAACCCAACGAGGATGGTGAATTTTTAAGTATGCGCGGTATGGTTGCAACAATTCGCGGGAATATGGAGGCAACGCAGCGCAAGGATACCGATATTATCGAATTGAAATATCATGCTTCCAAGCCCTTTGAAGCCGCATATATAGCCAATGCCATTGCCGATGAATTTCGTTTAACCAATGCCGAAGCCAGTAAAATAGAGATGGTTGATTTGAAGGCCTTTCTTTCCGAACAATTAAGGAAAAAAGGCGAAGAACTGCGTCTTTCCGAAGAAAAATTTCAGGATTATTTGGAAAAAAATAAAGTTATCAGTCTCGACGACGAAACTAAAGAGCTGGTTTCGCGCGCTTCCGTCGTTGAATCGCAATTAGAGCAGACGAGAGTAGAGTTACAAACAGGCATAGAGATGCGTAATTCGTTGGAGAAACAGTTAAATGAACGTAAGGTTACCTTAGCTAAGGATTTAAGCGAAATTTCTACGCCATATTTGTTAAGTTTACAACAGGAATTAGCCGCGGCCGTAGCCGATAAAGCAAAATATACTACGGCGATTGAAACGGAGACCACCAACAAACGATATTTTGAAGCGCGTATCAAACAATATGATGAAAAAATTAATGCTATTAAAGAGAGGCTGAAGGAAGAGGCCGGAAAAATATCAACATCCAGTATGGTACAGGACCCCTTTTCCCTTTCTCAGGAATTGGTGACAAAACTATTGACCGTTGACAGCGAAATTAAAGCTAATATGGCTAAGGTTAATGCTCTCGAAGAAGTTGTTGCGGAATATAATACGAAATTGGAAACCCTGCCGGAAAAAACGCTTGAACTTGCAAGAATACAAAGGCGGGTTAAAGTCGATGAAGATACATATCTGTTATTAAAACAAAAAATGGAAGAAACAAAAATCCAAGAAGCGGCCAAAAGCCGCAATGTGCTTATCCTTGATGAAGCGATTGAACCCTATGACCCTATTAAACCGAAAAAAAAATTAAATATTATGCTCGGTATCCTGATCGGGCTTGGCTTAGGCGTCGGTATTACGTTTGTAATAGAGTATATGGATAATACCATAAAGACGCAGGAAGAGTTGCAGGCCATGGGGTACAACATCTTGGTCAGCGTGCCAAAGATAGAAATAGATAAATATGAAAAGAAACTTGAACATAAGCTGGAAAAGCTGGGCTCCGTTGAGGGGAAAAAGATTGAAGCTCGCTTGATTACCCATTTGGATCCGAAATCGCCGGTTGCTGAAACCTATCGAACGTTACGAACCAATTTGCAGTACAGCACAATTGAAAGGGAGCTTAAAACCATACTGATGACCAGCTCCGGTCCTAAAGAAGGTAAATCCACAACCGTGGCGAATCTTGCTATCGCCATGGCTAAAGCGGGAAAAAAGGTTGTATTGTTAGACGCCGACTTACGCAGACCGGTGATTCATTCCGTATTCGGTCATGATAAAGAAGATGGTATAACAAATTATTTGATGGATATGATTTCCTATGAAAATTTGCCGAAGCAAACGTTTTTAGAAAATTTATGGATCATTACCAGCGGTAGTTTGCCGCCGAATCCATCGGAGTTGTTGGCGTCTTCAAAAATGCACAATTTGCTGGAGCGCTTGAAAAAAGATTTTGACAGAATATTGATTGACAGTCCGCCCGTAATCGCCGTGACCGATGCCGCTGTTTTGAGTAAAGATGTGGACGGTACGATTTTGGTTGTAGCGGCTAATCAAACCAATAAAGATGCCTTGCAAAGAGCCAAGGGGCTTTTGGATAATATCAATACCAATCTTATAGGCTTGGTTTTAAACGGGGTGGATATCAGCGGCGTATATGGGTCATATTATTATTATTATCACCATTACTACGCAAAGCCGGGAAAAAAGAAAAAATCACTTTTCTCAAAAATCTTTTCCGTTTAAGCTATTGAGGAGTTTGTACGGATCGGGTATGTATTACCGAAGGTTAAATGAAGTTTAGTACTTGTTTTGTGACGATTGTCGCAATAGCTTATCAATATATTCATTAGCATTGAAATATCAAAGATTTTATTACGGATTGAATATCCGTTTGTAAATTATAAAATCCTATTAACTAATATCGGAAGTTTAGAACATTGCTTCGCAAAGTGATTAATGGAAAAAATACGGGTAGAATCGTCAACGTAACATTTTCCGATGAATCGGATAATCTGAATCTTGAGTAGGAAGATTTGGATTCCCGTCCCCATCTATACGGCATCGGGAATGAAAGATGGGTGTGATTATGGGACGGATAGCTTGTGGGAGAATAAATTTTGACGTTTGTCATTCCTTCGAAAGAAGGAATCTAAAATATTGCCTATGCGAATGAGCTATGTATTATTTATAAAATTACGAAATTGAGGATATTACAATAAGAATACTGGATGCGTCTAAAATATGTTATATTTTTAAATTCAGATACAATAATATAGTTAGGAGTAATGGTAGTTGAAAATATCAGTTATTGGCAGTGGATATGTGGGGCTGGTAGCCGGAACTTGTTTTGCCGATTCCGGAAACGAAGTGATTTGTATGGATGTCGATCAAAATAAAATTGATCAATTGAAAAACGGACAAGTGCCTATTTATGAACCGGGGCTGTCCGAAATGATAAAAATGAACCTGCGCGAAGATCGTCTCGATTTTACGACGGATATGAAGCTGGCCGTTGAGAAGTCATCCATTATTTTTATCGCAGTTGGAACGCCGCCCGACGAGGACGGTTCAGCCGATCTTCAATATGTGCTTAGCGTAGCCGATGAAATAGGAAAGTATGCCAACGGTTATAAAATTGTTGTGGATAAAAGTACGGTGCCCGTCGGAACGGCGCACAAGGTTAAAGCGGTTATCAAAAAACGTACCGATCATAAGATTGCGGTTGTGTCCAATCCCGAATTTTTGAAAGAAGGTTCCGCCATCGCCGATTTTATGAAACCGGATCGCGTAATTATCGGCGCCAGCGACGAAGACGCTATCGAAACAATGCGAAATCTATATGCGCCTTTTGTGCGCACCGGCAAACCGATTATTGTGATGGATGAAAAAAGCGCCGAATTGACAAAATATGCGGCCAACTCTCTATTAGCAACGAAAATATCGTTTATGAATGAAATTGCCAATTTGTGCGATAAAGTTGGCGCTAATGTGGAAATGGTGCGCAAAGGTATCGGTGCGGATTCAAGAATCGGACCTTCGTTTATTTTTCCCGGGACCGGATACGGCGGTTCATGCTTTCCTAAGGACGTAAAAGCGCTTATTCATAAAGCAAAAGAACTCGGTTCAAATATGAAAATATTGGAATCGGTGGAAAAGGTTAATGAAAGGCAGAAAACAGTTCTATTGCCAAAGATTAAAAAATATTTCAAAGACGAACTTACCGATAGAACTTTTGCCGTTTGGGGACTGGCTTTTAAGCCAAAAACCGACGATATGCGCGAGGCGCCGGCTATAGAAATGATAAATGCCTTAATAAAAGAGGGTGCAAAAATTAACGCTTACGATCCCGAGGCCATGAAAGAAGCGCGCCGGCGTTTTGAAGAATATTTGGATAAAGATATATTTCTTTATGACAAACGCTATGACGCTTTAAGCGACGCCGATGCTCTTATTATTATGACGGAATGGAATGAATTTAGAGAACCTGATTTTCTTTTCATAAAAGAGCTCCTAAAAACGCCCGCAATCTTTGACGGAAGGAATCTTTATAAGCCGCGGAGAATGAAAAAAATGGGGATTGATTATTTTTCTATAGGCAGACCTTAAAAAAATAGTAAAAAGTAAAAATGAGATTTTGATAATAACCGATAGACGAGGTAAGGAAAATGGATTTATTGCAAAAGATAGAAAAAAACGAGGCTGTTATCGGAGTGGTCGGTTTGGGGTATGTCGGCCTGCCGCTGTTAATGGAATTTGTCGAACACGGTTTTAAAACGATTGGTTTTGATATTGACAAACGAAAAGTGGATATGCTTAATGCCGGAAAATCTTATATTAAACATATCGATGAAAAACGGATTCAAGGCGTGTTGGCTTCAAATTTATTTACCAGCACGGATGATTTCGGAAAGATTAAGGACGTCGACTGTATTCTGATTTGTGTGCCTACGCCGTTGACGAAACATCGCGAACCGGATATGTCGTTTATTACCGGTACGGCTGAAACGCTAAGTAAACATATTCGCAAGGGGCAGCTTATAGTTTTGGAAAGTTCTACTTATCCGGGTACAACGGAAGAAGTGTTAAAACCGATTCTTGAAAAATCGGGTTTAAAAGGGGATGATGATTTTTGGGTGGCTTTCTCGCCGGAGAGAGAAGATCCCAATAATCCCAAATATAATACTCATACCATTCCCAAAGTTGTCGGCGCTAATACGGAATACGCCCGTCAGCTTTCCAAAGCGCTTTATGAAAAGGTGATCGTTAAGGCTGTTCCCGTTTCAAGCAGCAAGGCGGCCGAAGCGACTAAACTGTTGGAAAATATTTTTAGAAGCGTTAATATTGCTTTGGTCAATGAGATGAAAATTATTCTGGAGCGCATGGATATCGATGTCTGGGAGGTGATCAACGCAGCGTCAACCAAACCTTTCGGTTATATGCCCTTTTATCCCGGTCCCGGTTTGGGCGGTCACTGTATCCCTATTGATCCTTTTTATTTGACATGGAAGGCGAGAGAATATGATATTAACACTCGTTTTATCGAATTGGCAGGAGAAGTAAATACGGCAATGCCTTACTGGGTTGTACAAAAGGTAATGGAAGCGCTAAATGATCATAATAAAAGCCTGAAAGGCGCTAAAGTGCTGATTCTCGGCGCGGCCTATAAGAAGGATATTGACGATCCCCGGGAATCACCCTCGTTTAAATTAATGGAAATATTGAATGATAAGGGCGCCGTTGTGGACTATAACGATCCCTTGATTCCCGAATTGCCGGAAATGCGCAAATATGATTTTAAAAGCAAAAGCGTCGATTTGACGAAGGAAAATTTGGCGCAATATGACTGTGTTTTGGTTTCCACCGATCATTCCGTTTATGACTGGGATTTTATCGTGGAACATTCTCAATTGCTCGTGGATACGCGTAACGCCGCTAAGAATGTTATGAAAAATCGCCATAAAATCGTAAAGGCGTAGCTTTAACATGAGTACAAATGTTCTTTCAATTGATATTCCCGAATCGCTAATCGAAAAAATTGCGGAAATAACCGGCGACGCGAGCAAAGAAGCTGTGGAAGACTTTGTCATAATTGTATTGCAAAACTATTTGGAAAACAATGCCGATGAGCTGAGTAAAGTCGGTGATAATGCGGTTGAGAAGCGTTTAAAGGATTTGGGATATTTGTAAGCCGAAATAAACAGGGTGTGTAAAAGGCAGGGAATCGACAGCGATTTTCTGCCTTTTTTACAATCGGGATGAATGTTTATGGATAAAATATTTGTGCTGTCGCTTGACGGTCTTCCTTATTCTTTATTAATGAAGATGGTCGGGCAAAATATAATGCCTAATTTTAAAAATCTTATTGAAACGGGTAATATAAAAAAAATGGATTCCGTCCTCCCGCCCGTATCCTCTTCGGCCTGGGCTTCTTTTATGACCGGTAAAACGCCTGTTGAGCATGGGGTAATGGGTTTTTTAGAACGCGATCCGGTTGCTATGAACTGGGCCGTTCCGGCATATAACGATTTGAAGTCGGAAACGATTTGGGCAAAACTTTCAAAGGTCGGCAAACGGGTTTTTACCATGAATGTTCCGTTAACCTTTCCGCCGCCCAAGGTAAACGGTATCGCCATTTGCGGATTTCTCGGTAATGATGTTATGCAAGGAACCCATCCCGCCGAAGTAGGACAATTTCTTAAACAGCGCGGTTATAGGATTGACGCCGATATTGAACTAGGAAAAAGAGATTTACACGGTTTTATGTGGGATCTTAATGATGTGTTGGATAAGCGTTTTGAAATGCTGTTTCATTTCTGGAAACAGGAATCCTGGGATTTTTTTATGACCCATATTATGGAAACGGACCGCCTGCATCATTTTTTATGGGAGTATATGGAAAATGGCGATGCTGTTTTCAGCGGCATGTTCTTTGATCTGTACCGTAAAATCGACGCTCGTATCGGCGAAATTATAAAGGCGCTATCGCCAGATATGAATTTGATTATACTTTCCGATCACGGTTTTACTGCTTTAAAAAAAGAAGTTTATCTCAATCGCTGGTTATGGAAAAACGGTTTCTTACAATTCCGTCGTCCTAATCCGCAAAATTTGTACGACCTGCATCCTACCGCAAAAGCTTATGCGCTGTATCCCGGCAGGATTTATATCAATCTTAGGGGCAGGGAAAAGACGGGGAGCGTTCAAGCCGGCGCAGAGTATGAAAGCGTCTGCGCGGCGTTGAAACAGAATTTATACGAACTGTGCGATCCAGATGACGGACAGCCTGTCGTTAAAGAAATATTGACGGCGCCGGAACTGCTCGCAAGGCAAAACCAAGAGGGGCGTTTGCTGACAAAAGAGGAGAGCCTACCGACACATATACCCGATTTACTAATTATTGCCAATAAAGGTTATGATTTTAAAGGGCAGTTGTGGAATAAATATATTTTTGAAAAAAAACAATTTACCGGAAAAAATACTTTTTATTATTTTTTTATTTTTTCTTTGAATAAAAACATTCCGGACTGTCTTGTTTCTATTATCGATGTTCGCAGATGTCTATTGGAAATATGATTTTTTATTTTGTATACCATTGTTTACGTTTATAAATTCTTTTTACGCTGATATAAGAACAAAATGTTATAAAACCGATTGATTTAAATGACAAGTCTGTCGTTGCGCTGTCGTGGAATCGAGGACGGCAATCCCATTGTAGAGGGAATGAGAAAACCCCAAATTTGTTAATGATGGAATTTTCATTGTCTTGTGGAGAAATGATCAATCATGTTATTTTTTTAAAATTCCTATACGATAAAATAATACGGAAAGGGAAAAATGATACATTGGTATGCCGTATATACAAGGCCGCGTCATGAAAAAAAAGTTAACGAGGAGCTGGTTGAAAAAGGAATGGAAACCTTTTTGCCGCTTGTAAAAAAAATAAGTCAATGGAAAGACCGTAAGAAAAAGATTGATGCTCCATTATTTAAGGGGTATCTTTTTGTGCATATCGATTATAAAGACCGCTATACCGTATTGCAGACAAAAGGCGTGGTAAAAATCGTTAATTTCAGCGGCGATCCGGTGGTTGTGCCCGACTGGCAGATTGACTCTTTAAAACGCATGCTGACGCGGCCGGAAAAGATACAGATGGAAAATTATATAAGAGTAGGCGATCCGGTTGAAGTTGATTTTGGGCCTTTTAAAGGAATGAAAGGCGTTATTAAGACCATAAAAGGGCGGCAAAGACTGATAATTACTATTGACGGTATTATGCAAACGGTTTCGGTGGAAATAAACGCCGACGAAGTTAAAAAAATTTCCGGAGCGCAATAATGGACAGTCTTTTACAAGGAAAAACAACCGATGAAAATCGCTCCATAAAGCGTTTCGGTTACGTATTATCGTTGATTTTTATTGTAATTTCAAATGTAGGAATGGCACTTGAATGGTGGTTTAGCGGTTGGCTGTATTTATTGACCATGTATTTTCTAACGGGCAGCCTGTGGATGCCCATATTGATTGCCCCGTTTTACCGTTTATTTAAGTTAGCCAATAACTTATTGCAAAAACCGCATAAGAAGTCTATAAAAAAAAGCCGGAACGCCTAAGCCTCTGCCTTTTTTTACATAAAATCTATTTAAGCATAATAACCTTAATGGATTTTTGAAAAACTTACGCCTTATTTGCCAAGGATTCGGCGTGAACGGTTTGGCTATGCGTAGTGCGGGATTTTGAAACACCACACTTTAAATTTACTACTAATTTTATTTAATGCTGCAATGTTCATATTTAGCACTTTACCCGCATTACGTATAGCTTTTGTTGGGCACAGTAGTTAAATCCAATTCGACTCCATATTCTACACTTGGTTCTCTCAAAATGTGTAATTCCAGTTGTTTTGGTTGT
>CAYRJN010000002.1:1692-54799 GCA_964424545.1 uncultured Calditrichaceae bacterium | reverse complement strand
AGAAAAGAATCTTTTTTTAATGCCATCAGAAAATATTGCTATATCTTAAATAATTTAATTCTTTTCAACCTTTTAACCGGCATTGTCTTAAAAATGACAAATAATATGTTATAACTCACTTGAAATTTAAGGTGAAAACCTTTATATATGTGCTATCCTAAAAAACAAAGGTATTAACAAGCTAAATTGTCATTTTGAACCCGCAAAGGAGAAGAAGAAAACTTAACCGCAAAACCTATCTAAAATCATCCGCTTTCACGGAATATTATGGATTGAAAATTTCTTCCCATAATGACGAGATCAAACTGATAAGCTTCGATTATCAAAGACGAAATCAGAATAACATTCAAGACGAGCATTCCGTTATTTCATCTGTCCGTCGCCTGAGTAGTGGTAAAAAGGCGAGATAATCATCCTTTTATGTAATAAGTTATTTATATCTCCATCTAAAAATTCCCATGAATTTATTTTATTGTATCGGAATTTCAAAAGGCAATGTATTTCGGACATTATCGGTATTGCTTCAAAAATACACAATCCTTATTGTCCGATAAAATCAGACAATAAGGAATTAATCAAAAGCGCTTCTTTTATTCATTGATCAATTGCGAAATTATATTCTTAGACTTGCTTAATAAGCAATTTACACATAAATTTAGATTTGATTAAAACTTTCGTACATCGTATACCTTTTCAGTTAAACAATGAAAATAATAAAAAAATCCTGCCCTAATTATTTTCTACTTTTATTAAGCTTAATTAGCGGCAGCCTGCTAAGCGCTTGTGCCAGCGCCGGACGCAGTACGCGCGGTTTGGACTCCGGTCAGTTACAAATCAGTTATTTACCGCCTTTTTCGGGTTCCGCCAGATTGGGAATTATAGATAATTTTGAAATACGGTACGGATTGTGGTTTGAAGCGCAGGAATTTGATCTTTATTTGCATACCAAAAATGAATCATATCCGCTTAACGGCGGTTTAGTCATTGGGAAACTGTTTCCGGCCGAAGCGCATCACGATATATATTTCGTCTCCTTCGTTCTCGGTTCAAACTTCAAACACCATTATTATCCTTATATCACTTATACTCATTATACGGATTTCATTAAATTACATCCAATATATTGGGATTTATCATTCGGTTGTGAAATTATTATGTATACTAGTAAAAATAAAAACTTCCAGTTTCGCCTATCTCCGGAATTTATCATTGCGCCTTATTTTAATTCTTACCCTTTTAACACCCCGTTTGTGGCAACTCTCGGTCTGGGTTTTGTTTTTGATCTGAAATAATTAGGTAAATAGTTTATTATATTCATGAGTTATAACAATAAATCTAATAAAATGGTTTGTTATTAATAAAAGATTTTTATAAGTTTGGGTAAAAAGAGATTGCCAAATGAAAACATTTCATATAATTCAAGGGCCGTTTGATCGTTTGGAATCGTTTTGGGAAGGACCGCGCGTTCAACGCTTTGTCGGAACGACTCTCGTAATCATATTTTTAGTATCTCTTGCTTTAATCGAACTGAATATTGAAGGGATTTTGCCGGCCCCTTTAAGCGATCGTATCCCCTTAAATCATTTTTACGCCGTTCAAACGGCCTTTAATCTGCTATTGATTATCGAAGTCATCAGTCTTGTTTTAGCTTTGGCACGTTCACTCTCCGATTCGGTTGGCAAACAGTTTGAAATATTTTCTCTGATTTTATTGCGTAATTCTTTTAAAGAGTTTGTTAATTTTGAGGAGCCAATCCGCTGGCTGCATGTGTCGCAGCCTGTATATCATATTTTATCCGATTCCATCGGCGCGTTATTTATTTTTTTCCTGCTCGGCGTTTATTATCGTATTCAAAAACACCATCCGATTATCAAAAGCAGCGAAGAACAATCCAGCTTTATCGCCGCTAAAAAATTTGTATCCATGTTTTTATTGCTCACCTTTGTGGCAATCGGCGCTTATCAAAGCGGCCGATATATTTTACAAGGAACGGACTATAATTTTTACAGCACTTTTTATACTATTCTGATTTTCAGCGACATCCTGCTGATTCTAATATCAATCCGTTATTGTTCTACCTATCAAATTGTTTTTCGCAATTCCGGTTTTGCGCTGGTAACCGTGGTCATCCGCCTCGCTTTGATCGCCCCGCCATATTACGGTATTGTTCTCGGTATCGGTGCGATGTTGTTTGCTCTCGGACTTACGCTGACTTATAATAAGTTTGAATACGGGCTCTTCAATCCAACTAAAAAATCTTAAACTTCTATTATTTCCCATAAATAAATGATTTTACTTATGTTGCATTTTTTAGATTTATCACCCGCCGTGCGGATTTGAAATGACAAAATTGGAAAGGACTTACCGGAAAATGTGCAAAAACACATCACACTGTTATTTCGTTATTACTTATTGATTTGCAAATCCATATTTTTTACCTATTTTTTTATTTCATCTTTCACAATAAATTTTTATTTTCCGGTATGCAAAAGTCTAAAAAAATTTCACGGAACGCTTTTCTTAAAAAAATCTCCGTTTTTTTTAGCCTCATTTCCGGGGTAATACTATTTTCAACCTACGGAAAAACGTTAAATCGTTTTTTTACCCATGCGCGAATATACCGGATTCCCTTAAAAAGAATAAAAAACCGTATTTATGAAAACGATCGCTTTTTTATTCTCAAAGAAAATAATAAGTTCACCGTATTATCCAAAAAATGTCCTCATCTCGGCTGTACCTTACAAAGGATTAATTCCGTAGATATTATTGTCTGTCCTTGCCATGGAAGTCGTTTTCATATTACGGGAAAGTTTATCAGCGGTCCTGCCGCTCAAAATATGAAACGTTTAAACTATAAAACGGATTCTAATAATATTATTATTATAAAAAGCAGTTGATAATGGATCTTTCTTATCTATTCAAAAAAAATGTATGGATGCCAGGCTGGGGAGAACTTTCGCTGAGCGCTTTGCTGATAGCGCTAATAAGCGGCTTTTTATTACTTCCTTTTTTTTCTCCCCAACCCGACGCGTACAAAGGCATAGCTTTATTTATTAACTATTCCCTATTAACCCATTTTTTACACAGCCTTCATTCTTACAGCGGCGATTTGTTCCTCATTGCCGGATTTATGCACACTTTTGAATATATTTATAAGAGATCGTATCAAAGCTATTCGTTCAAATCGTGGTTTTTATTAATCCTGCTCGCTCTTTTCTCCCTAACGGCTGTATTCTCCGGATTTTTAAGCATCGGAAGCAAAGAGAGTCTTTCTGCGGAAAGTATTGTTAAAGGCATATTATCCCATTTATGGATTGGCGGCCGTTGGTTGAGCACTTTCCTTTTTGCCAAAGGACATTCCTCCATCATTTACATGCACCATATTTCAACCTTTACGGTTCTCAGCATAATTCTTATTTATATACATCTGCGCCGTTTAAAGGCGGAAAATTACGTTTTTTATTATACTTTGATTTTACTTACAGCCTTCAGTATGTTTTTCCCCGAAGGGATTGGTTATGCGCCGCAAACTCCGCTTGAGACGATTGAAGGGCCTTGGTATTTCATCGGCTTTCAAGAGTTGTTGGGCTGGCTTCCGGTATGGGCGGCAGGTATTTCTCTGCCTTTTATCCTATTCCTATCTTTTAGTTTGCTTCCCTTTTATAAGAAAAACAATAACCGTGTTCTTTATGCTTTTTTATTGTTTTCTTTTTTTTACATTATCGAATCGTTTATCGGATATTTTTTACGGGGCGACGGATGGCAGCTTCTATATCGTTAAAAATACATCTGACGGCTCTTTTTTCCGTTATCATTTTGCTGTTTGTTACTGTAATCGTATTAACGAAACGACAGATTGATACGAACCTAAAAGATCAATGTCTTACCTGCCATAAGGACGAAGGCGATATGAGCACTTCGCATCTCAATAAAGATTTCGGCTGCGCCGTTTGTCATCTCGGCAATCCCTATACGGCTCGGAAAAAAGAGGCGCATAAAGGCATGGTCCGCAATCCTTCCGATCTACAATGGGTTGATAAAACTTGCGGTCAAGCCGCTTGCCATTCCGATTTGGTAACCAATGTGCGCCATTCCATAATGGCAAGTAACGCCGGTCTTGCGGCATCTACATTATATCAATGGCACGAACGCCTTTCCCCTGACGACAGCCTTCTAAACATATACGACCTGCCCGACAGCTCTCTCGCCACCTCTCATCTGCGGAAAATGTGCGCCGGCTGCCATATAAACAAACGTGAAAATGATTTTCCGGGAGAGATCGGTCAACGCGGCGGCGGTTGCAATGACTGCCATTTACTAAAATCATCGAACGAAAAAAAGCACCCTGTTTTTACCGTTAAAATAGAAATAAAAGTTTGCGAAAAATGCCATAATCGTTCCGATCGTATCGGCTTGACCTATCAGGGAAAATTCGAATCGGAAGGCTACGGCACGCCTTATAAGAGGGGAAATACAAGCGATAGAGAGCTATCCGGAGGGCGCTTTTATTATCATATCGTCGGCGACGTTCATTATAAGGCCGGAATGGCTTGCATCGATTGTCATATTGCCGAAGACGTTATGGGCAACGGTAAACGATATGCTCATCTTGAAGATCAGGTTCATATTCAATGCGAAGACTGCCATAAAATGAAAAGATATAAACCGAAAAATAACAATATCGTATGGAAAATAATTCGCGTAAATGATAATCTTATTGTCCCGCTCGATTCTCTTTTTGCCCGCACACAAGACGGCTATTTTTACGCCAACGTTTTCAAACTAAACGGTAAAGAATTATTACGTAGAAAATTAGACGGAAAAATTTTGAACATACCACAATTAAATACCCGGCAATGCGAGAGTGAAACTCATGAGCGTCTCTCCTGCCAAGCTTGCCACAGTGCCTATACCCCGCAGTGTTACGGCTGTCATGATATTTATGATCCCAATAAAAAACAATTGGACAAGATAAGCAATAAGGAGACTTACGGACACTGGCGTGAAGGTCGTTCTTGGCTGCGTTATGAAAAACCCGTCCTCGGACTCGCCAACGATAGAATTAAACCGTTCGCTCCCGGTTGTCAGGTTTATTTAACGGAATTAAATAATTCATCGCAGATAAAGAGACAGGAAACTTGGTTAACCATGGCCGCTTTCGATCCGCATTCTACCAGAAAAGCCGTGCCGACCTGCGAAGCCTGCCACAGCGATCCCAAACGTTTCGGTTTCGGCGAAGGGATTATCAGCCAAAAGGGCATAAACTTTAAAATGCAGCCCATTTACAACGCGCGAAAATCCGGACTCGGTAAATTTAATCTCGATGTAATGATTACGCCCGATAATGTCAAACCTCAACGAATGTCGCGAACGGATGCGCGGCCTTTTACTTTAAATGAAATAAGAAATATTTATAGGGCGGGTTATTGTATAATTTGTCATGATACTATCAGCGACAATATTTATAAAAATTATCATAAGAGTTTGAAAAAATACAAAAAGGACAATTCGATACCATGCCGTAAAATTGTGGCGAAGGGCAATTAATCGATTAAACACAATCAGGTAAAAAATGAAAAGTATCTATATTATAACACTGTTTTTTATTATCGCTTTTACGCAGGCCAAAGAAACCTGTCAAAGCTGCCATCAAATGATTGAAACAAGCTGCGATTTACGCTGTGAAGCGTGCCATATTTCACCTAACGCAAACGATGTTCCGCAAATTGAAAACGGCATGCATGCGCGCGTTATTCTCAATCCGTCCGATGAACGTTGGTGGGATGAAAAATGCGTTTCATGTCATAAAAAACAAATAGAGACATTTAAAAATTCGTTTCATTACAGCGCCGCAAATATCATCGGGCAAACCCGTTTTCTATTTGGCAAAAACGAGCGTCCCGTTTGCGACAGCGAAGAATGGAAAACCTTAAAGGATGAAAATAAAGCGATAGGTCATTCAATCGCTGATTTGGCGGATAACCTTCTTTCTAAAAAATGCCTTGCTTGCCATTTTGCCGCTCCGGCCGTAGAGGATGCTTTTGGGAAAAAAAGAAATTCCGGATGCGCCGCCTGCCACATTCCGCTAAATCAAAAAAACGGGAAAGCGCTTTTCGGACATAAAATGCAAAAAAGAGTAGGCGATACGATTTGTCTTACCTGCCACAACAGTAATCATGTAGGCGCCGATTATTACGGCTATTTTGAGCAAGATTACCATAACGATTACCGTATGCCTTACGGCGCTAAACCCGTTTTCGGCGCATATCAACACCGCCTTTCACCCGATGTGCATCAACAAAGGGGGATGCATTGTGTAGATTGCCACCGCATCGACCAATCCAAAGGCCACGGATTCGAGAAAATAACTTGCGAATTCTGTCACGAAGGGTTTAAGGTTTCGCCCTCAACGTCTGCCATGCGATTTGATGACAAGATAACGGCGCATCATAATTTTCATAAAAAAGTAAGCTGTTCGGCATGTCATGCGCAGTGGAGTTATCAGGATTACGGATTACATCTGTTTCTCGACGAAAGCAATCAATATGAAATGTGGGAAAATACGCCGCTGCAGGGAGATTATCAAATAAGCCGTCTTCTTAATCGCGTATTATCGATGAGCGAAAAAGAACGTCCTTATGCCGAATCCGCAAATCGATTGAGCGGTAAAATCTCATCCGGCGTCTGGTATAAAAGCTGGACTTTCCGCCGTTGGGAAGAGCCGCCGCTCGGGATAGACGAAAAAGGAAAATATACCATTATTCGACCGCTTTACCAATATTATATCACATACGTCGATAAAGATGAAAATGTGTGGTTGGATTCTCAAATACCGCGTAAAAATGACGGCTCAAAAGGGTGGGCATGGGATAATTATTCGCCGCATACCATCGGTAAAATCGGGCGTAATTGCGAAAGCTGTCATGGCAATACAAAAGCCGCCGGCTTGGGAATACGGCAAAGCCAGTCAGACTCTGTCAGCAATAAAATTACCCTGCCGAACGCCCCGATCGGAGCGAGCGCTCATTTATTAAACAAAAGAGAGCGGAATAAATTGCTTCATAAATCGCCGTTATATAAAAAATGGCGGGCAATTGAGTTTAAACGGAGCGGGATTGATTCTTTATTTAATTGAAAAGTGACCATTTTCTAAAGTAAGTATAATCCGTTCGATACCTTTTGCATTCCTATGTATTTTTTTACATCTTTTCCGTCTGTCGATTTAATCATAAAAAGCCCTTCGTATAACATTGTTTTCTAATACGAAGGGCAAATAAAAACAATATTACGTCGCAATTAGGTTTATTTGATCAAATCCGTATATCGCCGAATTCCATCAGTTTTTTTACCACTATATTTTGTATTTCCTGCAGTCGCTCTTCCGTTTTTGCCTCAAAGCGCAGCACCAAAACAGGCTGCGTATTGGAAGCCCGCACCAGTCCCCAACCGTCGCCAAACTGAATGCGGACGCCGTCAACATCAATAACATCGTAATGAGCGGAGAAATATTTTTTAGCTTCTTCGGCGATTTTAAATTTTTCCTCGTCGCTTTTGGCCTCGGCGCGGATTTCCGGCGTAGCACAATATTTAGGTACATCTCTCAAAAGCTCGGAGGCTTTTTTACGCGTCTTGCTCAACAGTTCGATAAGCCGGGCCGAAGCGTAGATGGCGTCGTCATAACCGTAATAACGATCGGCAAAAAACAGATGACCGCTCATCTCTCCGGCTAACGGCGCATGTGTCTCTTTCATTTTCTCTTTAAGATTGGAGTGTCCGGTGCGCCACATAATCGGTTTGCCTCCAAAGCGTTTGATCATTTCCGGCAAAGCCTGCGAGCATTTCACTTCAAAAATAATAGGCGCGCCAGGCTTATTTTGCAAAATATCGCGACTAAAAATAATCATTAAACGGTCGCCCCAGATAATCTCGCCGTTTTCATCCACAACGCCTATTCGATCCGCGTCTCCGTCATAACCGATTCCGATGTCGGCTTTCTCATTTTTTACCGTTTCGATAAGTTTTTGGATATTTTTAACCACCGTGGGATCGGGATGGTGGTTGGGAAAATTTCCGTCGGGCCAATCAAACAGATCAATAGTTTCGGCGCCGAGTTCTTTAATCAGATCATGAGCCACAAGCGCGCCGGCTCCGTTGCCCGAATCGAGTACAACTTTTAAGGGGCGTTCAAAATCTATATCGCTTTTTATTTTCCCCTTATAGGCTTCTATCACTTCCTTTTCGGAATAAGCGCCGGCTCCTTTTTCAAAATCCTGTTCAAGAATTAAGGTTTTGATTTCCTGAATATCAGGGCCGTAAACGGGCGCATTATTTAAAGTTATTTTAAAACCGTTAAATTCCGGTGGATTGTGACTGCCGGTAATCATAACGCCGGCGTCCACATCAAGATAATGCATGCTAAAATACTGCACCGGCGTGGGCACGGGTCCGATATTGACCACATTAATACCCGTTGATCGTAACCCTTTCATCAAGGCTCTGCGCAGTTGTTCGGTGGAAAGCCGCACATCGCCGCCCACCGATAAACTTTTGGCGCCTTTACGTTTAATAAAGGTGCCGATCCCTTTGCCGAGCAGCTCAACGCTTTTATCGTTCAAATCTTTATCCACTATACCGCGAATATCATATTCTCTAAAAATATAGGGATTGATCATTTTTCTTTCCTCCGTCTTTTTCCATTTTCAGGGAGAATATACACAATCGCCGATTTAAAAACTACCCAAAAACGGAATAATATTAACATTAATTCTTAAATTGTGTGGAAAGAGAATAAAAAATTTGCTAACTTGACCCGTTTTGAATGGCTCGTATTTTAATAACGCTAATAGTAATTTTGCTAAACAAAAGCTCAAATATATATTAATAAGGGAAAAAATTATGGAAAAAATCGGATTTATCGGACTGGGAATTATGGGCAAACCCATGAGTTTAAATTTATTAAAAGCTGGGTTCCCCGTTGTCGTTTACAACCGCACAATCGAAAAAACGCATGAAGCGGTCAAAGCTGGTGCGCAACTTGCCAAATCTCCGGCGCAAGTCGCCGAAAATGCAGATATTATTATTACAATTGTTTCCGATACGCCCGATGTAGAAGAGGTGATACTCGGTAAAAACGGCGTTATTGAAAGCGTAAAATCCGGCAGCATAGTTATCGATATGAGCACTATTTCACCGGCCGTTACCAAACGAATTGCCGCAAAACTAAAAGAAAAAAATGTGGAAATGTTGGACGCACCGGTCAGCGGCGGCGATACGGGGGCTATTAACGCGACGCTGGCTATTATGATCGGCGGTAATAAAACCGCTTTCAACCGCTGTCAACCCGTATTTGAAGCCATGGGAAAAACCATTACTCATGTGGGTACAAACGGCATGGGACAAACAACCAAGTTATGCAATCAAATTTTGGTAACCGTAACCAATATGGCCGTAAGCGAAGCGGTGCTGTTTGCGCAAAAAGCGGGCCTAGACCCTAATATTATGATCGAAGCGACCAAAGGAGGCGCAGCCGGTTCCTGGCAATTGGCCAATCTGGGCCCTAAAATGGCCGTTGAAGATTTTGCGCCCGGGTTTATGATCGATTTACAACAGAAAGACTTACGCCTTGTGCTCGAATCGGCGCGTGAAATGAATCTGCCTCTACCCGCCGCAAGCTTTGTGAATCAACTTTTTGCCGGCAATCAGAATCGTGGCGAAGGGCGGCTGGGAACGCAGGCTTTAATAAAATCCATCAAACGAATCGGAGAATAAATGCGCCTATCTCAAAATATCCGACGAATTGTATTGAAATATCAAATGATAAAATAAAAAGATAATCGAGGAATTAATCTATGAAAATAGTTGTTTTGGACGGTTACACTTTAAATCCGGGCGATCTAAGCTGGGATGAAGTAGAGCGATTAGGCAATTTGACCGTTTACGAGCGTACCGCACCCGATCAGACCGTTGAAAGAGCGCAAGAAGCAGATATCGTTTTTACCAATAAAGTTATTCTGAATAGGGAAAATATAGAACAACTGCCCAACTTGAAATATATCGGCGTATTGGCCACCGGCTATAACGTTGTGGATTTGCAGGCGGCTTCTGCCCATAGGATTACTGTAACCAATATTCCCGCCTACAGCACCGACTCTGTGGCGCAGATGGTTTTTGCCCATTTACTGGAACTGACGATGAATATCGGCTATCATTCCGCGCGCGTTTACCGAGGCGCCTGGGTTAACGCCAAAGATTTTTGCTTTTGGGAAAAGCCCTTAACGGAACTAAAAGAAATGACGTTTGGCATCATCGGTTTCGGACGCATCGGCCGAGCCGTCGGGAATCTGGCGCAGGCGTTCGGAATGCGTGTCATTGCCCATAACCGTTCACAACCCGCTTCCATTCCTCATTGGGTTAAGATGGTAGGTATTGATGAAGTTTTTACTACAAGCGACGTAGTCTCTTTACATTGTCCGTTAACGGCGGAAAACGAAAAGATGGTCGATGCCCGCCGTTTAAAACAGATGAAAAAAAACGCCTTTTTAATTAATACGGCACGCGGGCCGCTTGTGGATGAGCAGGCTCTTGCCGCCGCCTTAAAGGACGGCGAAATTGCCGGAGCGGGACTTGATGTTTTGTCGAGCGAACCGCCGCATGCCGACAATCCGCTGTTAAAGGCAAAAAATTGTTTTATTACGCCACATATTGCATGGGCGACCAAAGCATCGAGAATACGTTTAATGAATATTGCGGTAGAAAATTTAAAACATTTTATCGAAGGCAATACGATTAACGCCGTCAATTAGGGTTTGACCGGAAAACGGTCAATTATGACAAAAGCAAAATTAAGGGAATTCTATTTTGGCAGTAAACGAGGGAATAATTTTTGACATCAAACGCTACGCCATTCACGATGGTCCCGGTATCCGCACTACCGTTTTCTTTAAAGGATGTCCGCTTTCCTGTTGGTGGTGTCATAACCCGGAAAGCCGATCTTTATCCGTTGAACGTTTCGAACTATCGAATAATAAAACGGAAACCGTCGGCCGTAAAATAACGTCAAGCGAATTGTTGGAAATCATTAAAAAAGATTTGATTTTCTTTGAAGAATCCGGTGGCGGTGTAACTTTCGGCGGCGGCGAGCCCTTGATGCAGCCTGAATTTCTATTGACCATATTAAAACGGTGTAAAGAAGAAGGTTTGCATACTACCATCGATACGACCGGATACGCCTCGCGCGATATTTTACAAAAAACAGCGCCTTTCATTGATCTTTATCTTTATGATATTAAACTATTGAACGATCGGGAACATCTTAAATATACCGGCGTGAGCAATAAACTGATTTTAGATAATTTGCGCTTTTTGCTGGATTTGAAAAAAAATGTAATCCTTAGAATGCCGATTATTCCGGGCGTTACCGATAGCGAGAACAATTTAAAGCTATTCAAGACGTTTTTAAATACGATTATGCCTCGTCCGCCGGTTGAATTCCTAAATTTCAACATCCTTGCTCCGGCAAAATATCAACGATTTAATCTGCCTTACCGACTCGCTCAAACGGAACCGCTTTCCGATGAAGCATTTAAGCGCTTGACAGAGGAGTTTAGACAAATATAACGAATTCCTCTATTGCTTTCCGCCGACAAAAAATTTATATTTTAAAGCTTTGCTTATGACAGATTACGGGAAATAAAATTCCCCGCCAATTGGTTTTACCTTAAAATAACCGCAAAAGGAAATAGCGCAATGAACGATCGCATAAAAAAGCTGCGAGCACAAAGTTTAAACGCCGTACCCACGCTTTCGGCCGAACGGGCGCAATTGCTAACCGCTTTCTATAAATCGGGAGAGGCCGAAAAAGTTTCCGTCCCCTTATCCCGGGCCAAAGCTTTTAAATATTTAATGGAAAATAAAACCGTTTGTATAAATGATGGCGAACTAATTGTCGGCGAACGCGGCGAGGGACCTAAATCTACGCCGACTTACCCCGAAATATGTATCCACAGCCAAAAGGATTTACAATTATTAAACGACCGCGAAAAAATCTCCTTTAAATCGGACGAAACGGTTAAACGCCTTTTCAGAGAAGAAATATCGCCCTATTGGAACGGCCGTTCCATCCGCGATCATATTTTTAAGGAGATGGATAGTGAATGGATTGACGCTTTTAACGCCGGCGTATTTACGGAATTTATGGAGCAGCGCGCTCCCGGCCATACCGTTTTGGGCGATAAAATTTACAAACAAGGACTATCCGAAATTAAAGAAGAGATAAAAGCCGTTATTACCGATCTTGATTTTTACAGCGACCCGGACGCTTACAATAAAAAACAGGAGTTGGAAGCGATGCTCGTCGCCGCCGACGGTTTGATCGCTTTCGCCCGTCGTTATGCGCAAAAATCCCTCGAACTCTCCGAAAAAGAAACGGATAAAATACGCAAAAATGAGCTGCAAACTATTGCCGAAGTATGTAATCATGTACCCGAATTTTCTCCGCGTAATTTCCAAGAGGCGCTGCAATATTACTGGTTTGTTCATCTCGGTGTTATAACGGAATTAAATACCTGGGATTCATTTAATCCCGGCCGCCTTGACCAGCATCTTTACCCGTTCTATAAACAAGGCATTGAAAACGGAACACTGACCAAAGAAGATGCTCGGGAATTGTTGCAGGCTTTTTGGATAAAATTTAACAATCAACCGGCGCCTCCGAAAATCGGTGTTACGGCTCAGGAAAGTAATACCTATACCGATTTTTGTCTGATCAATCTCGGCGGCGTTAAGGAAGACGGTTCCGACGCTGTAAACGAATTGACTTATCTTATTTTGGATGTTATCGAAGAGATGCGCATTTTGCAGCCCAGCTCAATGATTCAAGTCAGCAAAAAGAATCCCGATCGTTTTATTCAACGCGCTCTTAAAATAATCAAAACAGGATTCGGTCAACCTTCTGTTTTTAACACGGACGCCATTATTCAGGAAATGACCAATCAGGGAAAATCCATAATTGACGCCCGTCAGGGAGGCGCTCCCGGCTGCGTGGAAACCGGCGCTTTCGGCAAAGAATCGTATATATTGACCGGATATTTTAATCTGGCAAAAATTTTGGAAATTACTCTGCATAACGGATTTGATCCGCGCACCGGCAAACAGATCGGATTAAAAACGGGTGATCCGCTTAATTTTACAAACTACGAAGACCTTTTCGAGGCTTATGCAAAACAGATCAATCACTTTGTGGACATTAAAATAAAAGGCAACATTATTATTGAACGTCTTTATGCGCAGTATCTGCCGGCGCCGTTTATGTCAATTTTTATCGACGATTGTATTAAGAAAGGCAAAGATTATAACGACGGCGGAGCGCGTTATAATACGTCCTATATTCAGGGCGTCGGTTTGGGAACCATAACCGATTCGCTTTCGGCCGTTAAAACGCATGTTTATGAGAAAAAAGATATCCTTATGCCGCAGCTCTTGAAGGCTTTGCAAGCCGATTTTAAAGGTTATGAGGAACAGCGTAAAAAATTATTATATGAAACGCCGCGATGGGGAAACGACGACGATACAGCGGATAATATCGCCAAAGAGGTTTTTGAACTCTATTTTAAAGCCGTTGACGGACGTAAAAATTCAAAAGGCGGACATTTTCGCATCAACCTTTTACCGACCACATCGCATGTTTATTTCGGCAGCGTTATCGGCGCTACGCCGGATGGACGGCATGCCGGACAGCCGCTCTCCGAAGGGATATCTCCCGTTCAGGGCGCCGATCGTCAAGGGCCCACGGCCGTGCTTAAATCCGCCGCCAAAATTGATCATTTGCGCACAGGCGGGACATTATTGAACCAGAAATTCAGCCCACAGCTTTTAGAGGAAGACGACGGCATCCGCAAACTGACCCAGCTTATCCGTTCCTATTTCCGTATGGACGGCCATCATATTCAGTTTAATGTGGTTACTGCCGATACGCTGCGCAAGGCGCGTAAAACTCCGGAAAATTATCGCGATTTAATCGTCCGTGTTGCCGGATACAGCGATTATTTTGTGGATTTAACGCCTCAGCTTCAGGAAGAAATCATCCGGCGCACCGAACATGACGCTTTTTAAAATTCAGGCGCCGCATACAGCGTAAACAATTATGCTTAGACTTAATAATGAATTGGAGACGAAAATGAAAATTGCAGGATATGAAATATTTACTATAGAAGGCGGATATATAGGCCTGGACGGCGGCGCCATGTTCGGTGTTGTACCCAAAACGTTGTGGAACAGAACAAATCCCGCCGATGAAGCCAATCGCATAAAATTGGCTTTACGACTGTTGGTTCTGCAAAATCCCCAACGAATAATTCTAATTGATACGGGCGTGGGTCATAAATTAAACGATAAATTAAATAATATTTATGCCGTGGATTATTCGCAATATGAACCGGTAAAAGAACTGCGCAAACGCGGAATTGAACCCGAAGAGGTTACCGACGTTATTATCACGCATTTGCATTTTGACCATATCGGCGGGGCAACCTGGTACGACGGCGATACGTTGAAACTGACCTATCCCAACGCCAAACATTATGTACAGGGCGAACAATGGTATTGGGCCAATAACCCCAGCATAAAAGACCGCGCCAGTTATATGCCGGAAAATTTTGCCCCTATCGAAAAAGCTGGAAATCTGGTTCAGCTTGACGGACCGGGAGAACTTTTTTCCGGAATAGAGATGTTGGTTATGTACGGTCATACAGCTGGTATGCAGCTACCTAAGATTTTCGACAATCAAAAAACACTGCTTTATTGCGCCGATTTGTTGCCCACGGCGTCTCATGTACCCCTGCCTTATATCATGGGCTATGATAATAATCCTTTAACAACGCTTGAAGAAAAAAAACGCATTCTTCCGCAGGCCGCCGATGAAAAATGGATAATGGCTTATGAACATGATCCTTTTAGAGCCGCCGGCATGGTGGAAATGACCGATAAAGGTTATAAAAACGTTCGGGATATTGCACTGTAATGGCGGATTTTATCAAAGCGACCGAAAGCGCTAATCTAAAAAATAAAACAGGCCTCTCCGTTAAAATAAATCAAACCGATATAGCGCTTTTCAGATTTAAGGGCAAAGTTTACGCCTTTAAAGACCGTTGCCCGCATCAAGGCGCGCCGTTGAGCGATGGTTATGTGAAAGAAGACTGCGTTGTTTGCATATATCACGGCTGGCGTTTTAAAATTAGCGACGGTTCGTTTATTAATAATCCGACTCTAAAGCTGAAACAATACGCTGTAGAAGAAAAAAACGGAGAAATATTCGTTAAATGGGAAATTTAAAAGGCAAAACATTTCTGAACTCGTTTGTTTTTTTGAGGGAATATTATACATTCAAAATTTCTCCATTTCATCGCGAAAAATCGGGATTCAAGTGGAAACGACAATACTGTGGTTTGTATTTTGCTGTGAACGTTCATTCAAACGGCAAGTAAGCATGTTTCTCCCCGGCCCCTCGGAATCGAAAAAACCGTATTGGTTCAGGCGATTTGGTACTTTTTAAAGCGAAAAAACTTTGTTATTTGACTAGATTCCTCCAAAAAAATACATTTCTATACCCCGCTTCTCTTACCAGCGGCGGCTATCCGTTTCATTTTTGCCGTATTCTTCTGACACATTCTCCTGTAACCGCAATAACTTTTACAGGATAGGTCATCGGGAAACAAACTGTGTCGAAAATTGCCCATAGTAATATCATCGCCAAGTCTGATCGCTTTTTTTAGATTTAAAGCGAGCGCTTCATCAAGCGTATATTTCTCACCGTCTTCATTTACATAATTATTATTTGGCAGATAATTCCTTGTCGGTTTTCCTGGCGGGGCGCTGTTTTTATCGGCGATTAAGGCATGCCTTTTGCACTCATTTTTATCTTTTATTATATAATAACCGCCGTAATCCGCGCTGATGTGCTCCAGCAAATAGGGCAAAGCGCTCATATAGAGCGGCAACTGAAAAATTAATCCATTCGTTACATGAGACGGTTTGTAGCTTTTTGCCGACGTTCCCGTTTTATAATCAAAGATTAAAGCGCCGCCTTTCGGATTAATATCTATGCGATCGATGCGGCCTTGAATGCGCAGCTTTTTATCGCCGTCTTCCATGGTTAAGGGAACGCTTGAAGAAGCGGGATCACTGTTCCCGCCCGTTTTGCCGCCGAATGCAAGCTCAAAATGAGCGGGCGTATAGCCGCTCTCGCTAATCTGCTGCTGATCATAATTAAGAAAATAACTAAGGAATCCGTCGCCGATGCCGGAGCCGCAATATCGTATTTCTTCAAGATCGGCAAAAAAACCGTCGTATGGAAGACGACGCAGCTCTTCACGAGCTATATCAAGCAGTCTGGTTTCATAATCGGCCGGCCTGTTTTTATTTGTGATTTCGCTGTAAAAGCGGTATAAAATCGTGTGTAAAAGATTACCCCTCTCTAGCGGCGTAAATTCTTCCTCAACTTCCGGCCACTCTTCTACCCTTAAAATCTGCGAAAAGAAAAATTTCATAGGACAAAAAGCGTACTCCTCTAAACGACTGGCCGACCATACCGTATTATCATATTTTTTATGCAAAACCTCTTCAATATTACCACAGCCCGTTAAAACCCCTTCGTAAATCGAAGAAACGCCACCCCCGACTCGCTGCCGCTGCGCTTCCATGCACCGCAAAACATTATGCAGCTGTACTTTGACGGAATCTCCGCCCAAATCAATTAATATTTTTACCACATTAATCGCCCGGCTAATTGAGCCTCCCCCTTTAAAAACTTTTTTGCCAAGTTTGTAGCGATAAATTTTCTCGTTCAATAAATAATTTTCATCAAAATTTATATCCTCAAAAGTATGCGGATAGAGTTCGAGAAAATCGGCGACGAATGTCGAAGGCGCCAAAATCCGTTCGCCGTCATATTGGGGATAGGTGAGATAAACCTTTTGGGCGTTGGAATCGAGCAGAGAATAAAAAATAAAACGATCCTGATCAAATAGATTTTCCGTTGCTATAAGGCCCATTTTCTTACGCACACCATCATTGAAAAAAATATCTTTTACCGATTCGCGTGGAAATTCGCCGTCAACCAACCCGCCGACAATTAATACGTCATAAGCAAGCGCCTGTACCTCTAATCTGGGATTAATTTGCACGCCGTAGTCGCTTTTTTCGGCCAAGTTGTAAAGAGCATTGCTTACCTGCGATTGCAGCAAACGGATGAAATCTTTAAGCTCCACCGTCTGTGACGAACCTGTTTGCGTATAGCTCCAGATAAACTTATCGAACGTTTTCATAAAGCGATTATAGGCGCGGAATTCTCTCTCTCGTTCTCTTTCGGTAAGCTGCGCGGCTTCGTTTTTATACCAGTCGAGCAAACCGTTTTCTTTAAGAAGTATGATAAAAGTATTGCGCATTTGAGTAATAGTTCCTTTTTGCGTAAAAGACTTAAAGGGCGTCAAAAAATTTTTTAACAAGGGAATCAGGTTTATTTCATCGTCGTTTACCTTATCGAAACGCATACGCAGTTCAAGTTTTTCCATATTGCCGTCTGTTAAATATTCAATACGATAACGGGCAAGATATTTAAATAATCCGGCAAGTGCGAGCCGATTTTCTACGATAATAAAACGATTATTAATAAGCTCCAGGGCTTTTCTGCTTTCAAAACCGGAAGCGATAAATTTTAAGAGATTAATAAATGTTTGCACTAAGGGCGATTGATTGAGTTTAAAACCGGTAGATAAATTAAAAGGAAGATTATGTTCCGCAAAAACCGTGCGTATAAGCGGCACATATCGATCGAGATTGGCAAAGGTTACGGCGATACGATGCAAGGGGATATGATCGCCTCGGTTTAGCTGCCGCGCAAGAGCCGCAATAAATTCTATCTCTTCTTTGCGGTTTTTTACTTTGTGGATAAAATAGGAAGTTGCCGTTTCTTTTACCTTCTCGACGGCCGAAGTATGTGTAAACAAATATTGAGCAAGCGGCGTAAGTTTTTGCTCGGTAATAATCTCATCGGCCGAACTTGAAAATTTATCCCAAGCCTCTTTTACATGCCGGAAAGCCGCTTCGTTTGTTGCGTTATAAGTAAATTTTAGATGAATGTTCAGCCATTCCTTAGCGCTTTGTACAAAACGTATCATAGCCGGCGTAAATAATTCATATCCCGAAATATAAACATCTTTTACCAACGGAAATAGATTGAAGAAAGCGGTGTTATTTAAATTTGCAGCGGCTTTAAACAGAGCAAAGGGTTCGTCTATCAGCGAAGGATAAAGCATCTCTTCAAGATATTTTAACAAAAGATAAAAATCATTTTTTTTGGACGAAGCATCCAATTTAATTTTCTTAAATCGTTCGGCGGAGTAACCGAAGCGACGCAGCTCAGCTACAATATCAGCTATTTTAACGACGGAACTCTCGGGAATCGACGGTTTTACAGGGAAAAAATTAAATTCATCTTTATGTTTTTTTAATATGGTCGAGATGAAAAGACGCTGTGTTTCCGTTTGGATCACTCGTTTTGACACAGGCTGACGGTTATACAATTTTAGGAGCAGCTCATTAAAAGTAAAAATGTTGGCGTCAATGATGGTCTTCCCCGGTGCACCGTCGATTAATCGTCGTTTGAGCAGACGCACGGCGCGATTAACCGGTAAGAGCGCCATATAATCTGCGCTGCCGTTTTGTACTTTTTTTATAATTTCATCTTCAAAAAAATAATATTTTCTACCCGACGCGCCGTATAGTTTTAACATATTTATTAACCTCGATTGATTTAAGGATAAAAAAAAATTATTTTACGCTGAGCCAGTCCGCCGGAATAAACTGTTTACCCATTCCGGGCCCGCCGATTGACGCTTCCAAAAACAGGCCGCCGCCGGCTTGAAAATATTCCAACCGAAAACGATGCAACCCTTTGTGCAGTTGAAGCGCGCCCTGTTTTTCAACGGGACCGTGTTCTCCGTCGTTTAACACAACTATTTTTCCGTCGATTAACAAACGGCTGCCGTCGTTGGAATTCAGATAAAAAGTATAAAATCCTGTGACGGGAATATGAATATATCCCCTAAAAAGCAAAGCAAATCTATCGCTGCGCCCGTTGGCAACCTGTAAATCGATTTTATAAACCTTGCCCGATCTTTTTGCTTTCAGATTGTTAAAGTCGGGTAGTTTTTTCCAAGCGCCTTCATAATAATTATACAATAATCCGTTCTTTTGAGGATCGACAAAAATAAGTTTGCTGCTTTTAACGGGGCCCGGCATTAAGCCGTCCTTAAACAAGCGAGCTTTTACGGTTGTATTTTGTGTTATTTCGAAAGGGCGTTTATAAACATCTGATTGGGGTCCGGGATCGTCGCCGTTCAGGGTATAATGAATTTCTGCGCCCTCACTATAGGATAAAATTCGAACGCGGCCCCTATGCGGAAAAACGATCAGTGAGTCCGAAGGCCTAATGATCGGCGCCGTCAAAGGCGGATTTTTAATCAACGAAGAAATATCTTCCGAAATGAAAGAATAGCTGCCGGAAGCGATTGCAATTACAGCCCGATCATTTTCATTGCGAAGAAATTTAACGCCGTTGCTGTTTTGCAACGTTTTTCCCGATTCTGTTATTTTGTTGTCTTTTATTGCCGGCAGATATACGATTGCCGTACAGTTTACCGGAACGGATACATTCAATTTAAAACTGTCGTTGTCTATTTGCCAAGCGCTTTCTATTTTACCGTAAAGACTCCGATGCGCCGCTTTTACCCAATCTAATCCGACAACGGGATGCGGTTTAAAAATAATACGCTTAAACCCCGGAGAAGTGGGATCGGGACGGATGCCGGCCAAATCCTCGTAAAACCAACGACAGACGCTTCCGTACATGGGATGGCTGTGAGAAGCATCGCCTTGCCAGGTTTCCCATAAAGTTGTAGAACCTTTTTCGATTTCCAAACCGAAACTTGGGAAATCGCGCTGGGTCATCAGCGTATATGCAATATGTTCGTAGCCGTTATCGCTCAAAAGACGCAGCAATAAGGGGGTAGCCATCATACCCGTATCAAAATGATTTTTCGTATCTTCCTTCATGTGCCGCAATAGCGTTTTAAAGACGTCCTTTTGAAAGGCAACGGGAACCATATCAAAACCGAGCGGGAATACATTAGCGCCTTGCCTGCCGACGGAATAACTTTTATTTTGAACACTAAAGTATTTCTTATTAAAAGCGGCCTTGGTGCGCCCGGCCAACTTTTTAAAATAACTATTATCTTCCTTCTGTCCGAGAAGGTCGGCAATGTTTTGTAATAATCCAAGCGCATAATAATAATATGCCGTACTGACAAGATCGGACGGCGTAACGGTTGCTTGCGGCGCGGCCCATACGCCGAGCTGTCGTTCGCGCACAATGCCGTCCTTCCTCGTATGGCTCTCCGTATATTCGACCCATTTTTTCATATTGTTGTAATAACGATTCAGAACGTCTTTATCGCCGTAATAAAGATACATATACCAGGGAATAATTACGCCGGCCGCTTCCCAGGCCAAACCGCCTCCGCCGTCTTGGTAAGGGTTGGTATTGGCGATATAACCTGTTTTTGCATTCTGCGTATCAAAAATATCTTTAAGCCATTTAACGTAAAAAGCGGACATATCAAAATTATATATAGCCGACGGTGCGGCAATTTGACCGTCCCCGCTGTAACCGCGCCGTTCACGATGAGGACAATCGCTCGGTATGCCTCCGTGCATATTGCCCTGCTGCGTACGGCGATAATTTTCGTGAATTTTATTAAATAATTCATTAGAACAGGAAAAATCGCCGTCCGACTGCACATCCGTATTCACTACTTTCCCAAGAAGATTATTCACATTAAGCGCAGCGGACGAACCGTAAACGTCAACAATACGGAACCCGTGCCAAGTAAATCGCGCTTCGTAACGTTCTTCGCCGCCGCCTTTTACAATATAGGTATCGGTTTGGCCGTAACTCGGTCCCATTTCCTCTAAAAAACGCATTTTTATTTTATCGCCGCGTCTGCCGTTTATTCTCAATTCTGCCCATCCGGATATCATTTCTCCGAGATCGAAACGCCACACGTTCTTGGCAATTTCTCGGCATGATTTGGGTTTTATGACGCGTATTATTCTATCCGGAGGCGACATTTGGGCGCGTAGTTGACCTTCGGGAGGGCGAACCAAGTGCGCTTTACGCCATTGAAAAGGCTTTTGTTCCAGCCGAGCGTCATAAACTTCACCCGTGTAAAGATCGTTATAAATAAGCGGGCTATCGGCATAATCCCAGCTGTCATCGCTGATTATTATACGTTTAGAGCCGTCCTCTAATGTAATTTCGATTTGGGCGATAAAGCGCGGCGTATCGTACCATAATCGCTTTAATTGTTTAAAATAGATTGAATAATACCAGCCGTTGCTCAGTAATACGGTTATTTCGTTGTAGCCTGTTTTTAGCGCGCGGGTTATGTCGTAAGTTTCATACAAAACGCGTTTGGACATATTGCCTACTCTGGAATCCATACCCTTTTTACTCAAACGCCGATCATAATTTGTTTGATTGGGGCTTAATACATGATTGCCGATTCGTTTATCATTGATCGTTAATTCATAGTATCCCAATCCGCTGATATAAATGCGCGCTTGTTTGATTTTTTTATCGATAGTAATGACTTTTTTAAATAACGGAGCAGGCTTTTCTTTATTCGTAATAAGTGTATCGCCGCCAATCCATTTTGCCTTCCAATCGTCATTATTTAACAATGCCGTTTCGAAAACAGCCGTCCCGCTCCATGGAGATACTCGCCCCTCTTTATCCCACACCCGTACTTTCCAAAATACTTTCTGCCGGGAATTTAGCGTTTGGCCGCCGTATTTTACATGTTGCGATTGTTTCGATATTTGTTTTCCCGAATCCCACAAATCAGCGCAACCGTTCTTTTCGCTTGAAGCAATGATTTGATAGGCGCTCTGTTTTTCGCCGCGCCGGTTTGATTGCAATTCCCAGCTTAATCGCGGGAAAGGTGTATCAATACCAAACGGGTTTTCAAGATATTCACAACGTAAACGAGTTATTGTCAAACCCTTTTTCTCAGCATTGCAGGCCATAAGAAACAATAAAATGAGCGCATAATAAATAGCGTATTGTGCCGATTTCATGGTATGCTCCTTTAATTTTTACCAAAAATAAATATTTCAATCTTTATGAACAAATAATTCGGACGCTTTGAAAGATGTATTTCGGATTGAAGAAAAATAAAAATAGGTTCTTTTGCACATTGAGCGGTAATAAATAACGTCGTTAATTATTTTATGGTAGAATATTTGATATTATTTTGGCCCCGACGCATCGGGAGGAAATCTTAAATATATAGTATTCAAAAAAACGAACGATTTCTAAACCGATTTGCTATTAAAATTTCTCACCCGTCTGGGATCGAACTGACAATTGGACGAACTGCATTTTGATTTGGTTAAATAGAATACTTTATCATAATAAACTTCGCTTATCCACTTAAAGCGAAAAAGAACCTAAAAATACAATTTATACTTTGTTATTGCCCGATTAACGAAAATTAAATAAATTTTCTCCTCGCTTTATTTTGTAAAAATATGTATTTTCTCCGAAACAGTTTATTTTTTTTATGAGAGAAATCCATTGTTTGAATTGGATAGAAAATTGGAAATTAGCCCTTGCGGAATCAATTAGAAAAATCGTGATATAAACGATAAATTGTAACTCTTGCATGATTTAGTTTTTCTATCGGGAGAAATAGCATGCGTAATTTTACTTTTTTTATAATCATGTTTTTTGTATTTACGACAGCCTGCAGCAATGTAAAATATGACAAAACATATTATACGCCGACCGACCTTTGTGTTTACGATCTAAAGTTCGACAAACCCATAAAGCGTTGGGACGAAGCCCTGCCCCTCGGCAACGGGATGATGGGTATTCTCGTTTGGGGCGACGGGCAACCGTTAAAACTATCATTAGACCGTGCCGATTTGTGGGATATGCGTCCCATGAAAGAATATCAATCTCCTAATTTTAATTATAAAACCATGCGCGCTTGGGTGGAGCAAAAAAAATCAAAAAAACTGCATGAGCTTTTTGAAAAGCCTTATGATGTAAATGCGGCGCCGACTAAAATACCCGCCGGACGCATCGAACTAAACTTTGCAGATAACGTAAAAGTCGATTCGAGCCGTTTGATAATTAAAAATGCTGTCGCCAAAGTATATTTGAGTAACGGCGTTGTTATAACGGTTATTCAACACGCGCAAGAACCGTTGGGTATGCTGAAAATTGAAAAGTCTTCCGCCCCGCCCCGAATTGTTTTAAAAGCGCCTAAATTTGGCGGTAGGATTGTAAAAGGAAATTTCAGTTCTTTAAATACCGGCAGTTTAGCGCGGCTCGGTTATCCGGCGCCGATAGAAAGCAAAATCGGCAACGAACAAACTTTTATGCAGCAAGGATGGGGCGATTTCCGCTTTGCTATTTCCTTAAAATGGAAAAAATATCCCGACGGTTCATTAACCGGCGTCTGGAGTATTGCTACGACAAACGAAAGCAAGGACCCGTTGAATCTTGCGAAAAATCGAACAGAAGAAGCGCTGAAATCCGGTTTTGAAAATTTGCGGCAAAGTCATAATAAATGGTGGCTTCGTTTTTGGAATCAAGCTGATATATTCGTACCCAATAAAATTGTAGGTAAACAATGGCATCTTGATACCTATAAATTCGGCGCTGCCGCTCGTCGAGGCGCTCCGCCCATCAGTTTACAGGCCGTCTGGACGGCTGATGAAGGAACGCTGCCTCCATGGAAAGGCGATTATCACCACGATTTGAATACCGAGCTTTCTTACTGGCCATGTTACAGCGGTAATCATCTCGAAGAGGGTTTAAGTTTTCTGGACTGGTTATGGAAAACCAAGACCTCTGCCCGCGAATATACCAAACAATTCTATAATATGCCCGGTATTAATGTGCCTATGACCGCCGATATTAACGGACACCAAATCGGCGGTTGGCAACAATACGCCTACAGTTCCACTATCGCCTGCTGGTTATCGCATCATTTCTATCTGCACTGGCGTTACAGCATGGATAAAAAATTTCTTAAAGAAAAAGCTTATCCTTACATGAAAGAAAGCGCCCGATTTATCGAAAACATAACGGAAAAGGATACGAACGGGAAGCGCTATCTCGCCTTAACATCGTCTCCGGAAATTTTTGACAATAAATTAAAAGCTTGGCTGCCCTCTACTTCTAATTATGATTTGGCTTTAATGCGCTGGCTTTTTAGTAAAACCGCCGAATGCGCGAAAGTGTTGGAATTGGATAAAGAAAGAGAACATTGGCTTTCCGTATTAAATGAATTTCCCGATTTTGCCTATGCTCAAGACGACGGCCGCCTGCTTGTCGCCAAAGACCTGCCGTTGCCGTTCTCACACCGTCATTTCTCACATCTCATGGCCATTCATCCGTTGGGGCTCATTACGCGAGAGGGCGGCGAACGGGAAATAAATATCATCAATAACAATCTTAAAGAACTGGATCGCCTCGGAACACAATATTGGACAGGTTACAGCTTTGCTTGGCTGGCCAGCTTGGAAGCGCGATCCGGAAACGGCGAAAAAGCGGAAAAAAATCTGGAAATATTTGCCAAAGCGTTTTGTTCGCCCAACAGCTTTCACCTTAACGGAGACCAAACCAAGAGCGGATATAGTAATTTCACTTATCGCCCGTTTACTATCGAAGGCAATATGGCCTCGGCAGCCGGTTTGCAGGAGATGTTGCTGCAAAGCTACAGCGACGTAATCCGTATATTCCCAGCCGTCCCGGATTCATGGCATAATATCGGTTTTTACAAATTACGCGCCGAAGGAGCCTTTCTGATTTCAGCCAAAAAAGAACATGGCATTGTAAAACGGGTGGAAATACTTTCGGAAAAAGGCGGAATAGTAAAAATCGCTAATCCGTTCGGATCGAATAATTTTGAAAAGGAATTACAAAATTGCACGCCGCTTCCCGAAAACGATTCGATTTTAGAGTTTGACTGCCTGCCCAATGCAAAAATAATATTATATAGTCCGGAATAAAGCATAAACTTTTACGGATTCAATTTTAACCATTCATAACGGAAATGTAAGATGGAGAATAAAGCCGAAATACTTTTTGACGAAGGCGTCGAAGCCTATGAACAGCAAAATTTTGAAACCGCCGAAAGCAAATTTTTAGAAGCGCTTGAACATAACCCCTTATCCGAAGAGATAAAATATAATCTGGCGCTCGTTTACCTTGAAATGAAACAATACGACCGCTGTAATAAGTTGATCGCCCAAATACGCGAACTGGATTGCAGCGAAATAATCGACGAATTGGAAAAAGTGGATACGGAAGAACATTACGACATTCCGGAAAGTATTCCCGCTGCCTGCGCTTATTGCTTCTATTTTACACAGGACAGTCTTATTAATGAAAAAGCGGGATTTTGCAGTTTTTATCATTCGGATGTTAAGGCTGATGCCGCATGTTACGCTTTTCAATTGTTAGAAGAAGGTAAAATCTCCCCGGAAGAGATAAAAGAACATTTACATAAAAGCAGCAAAGAAAGCGCCGTGATTTATTCGCAACAACTTGACGACATTCTATTGCCGGAATTAATACATTGCGATCATTGCGGAATTGAAATTAGGTTGGAAGAAAAACAACGCGAAAACGGACATTTTACCTGTCCCTCCTGCGATACCGTTTTTGATATCCGAAAAGCTGTTGAAAATCTTGAAAAAGAATTTTCTATTAAGGACGAGAACGAACTGTTCGAAATTTTGCTTGACGCGCAGGATTTCAGAACGGAATATCTTTATGCCGCCCGCAAAGAGATCAAAAAACGAGCCATCGATCTTGCCGATAGTGAAGAGTTTATATCCATGCTTAGCGCCCGTTGACACGCTCTAAATTGTATAGGAATTTCAAAAAATAATATATCTCGGATATTTTCAATATTTTTTTAGAATATTTTTTGTATGCGCAAAATTTCAGATTCCTTCTTTCAAAGGGAAGATATTCGTTGGCATCTATTCTCCCAAACCCGCCATTCCCGATTACGTCTATACGGGACGGGAATCTAAATCTTGCCATTTGCCACCTTTAGATTCTTCGATTTAGCGGAGAATAAAATATTCATTACAATCGCTATGCTCTTCGTAAGCTCCGGACACTTTAACATAATCGAATTTATACAATGAATCCACAACTCCCAATAAATCCCGTCCTTCGGATGAAAGATTGAGTTCAACAACCACAAAATTTATGTCTTGTATATCCGTCTCTAAAGCAAACGAAAGCGCAAAACCCATTTGCGCCGTACGAGGTAGCGGGAAATCATATTGCTGATAATAATCCAGACTGCTATGATTATACTAAAAAAGTACGGCCCAACCCTGTGTAATCGAAAATTTTACAGTAAATTTCGGATAGGTGATAATCGCTTCAAAATAAATTCTCAACCTTCTTATATTTCTTTTCCCAAATATTCCTATCCTGAGGATAAAAGGTTTTAACGGGAAAAGAACGGGCAATGATTTTGCGGCCTTCTTCAGCGCCGGCAATCGCACCGCCGGCAATCGCTTGCATCATCACATTACCCAAAGCCGTGGCTTCAACCGGGCCGGCTTTAACCGTTAATCCTGTAGCGTTGGCAGCAAATTGATTGAGCATTTCATTTTGAGAACCACCGCCTACAATGTGTAAAACTTCAATCGGTTTTTCCAAAACTCCATTAAGGCGCTCAATAATTCCGCGATACTTTAAGGCCAGACTCTCAAAAATCAAACGCACATACTGCCCGACCGTTTGCGGCAAGGGTTGATTGCTGTGTTTACAAAATGCCTGAATCGCCGCGGGCATGTCGGGTGGATTTAAAAATCCGGCGTCGTCAGGATTTATAATGGAGCGGAATGGTTCGGCTTCCGCGGCAAGACGCACCAATTCATCGTAATCAAATTCATTTCCTTCGTCCGTCCAGCTTTTGCGGCAACGTTGCAACAACCATAAACCCATCGTATTTTTCAACAATCTAATAGTCCCATTTACTCCGCCTTCGTTGGTAAAACCGTACTGTAATGTTAAGTCATTAATAATAGGTTCTTTTATTTCCACACCGAGCAGCGACCAGGTCCCCGAGCTAAGGTAAGCCCAATTTTCAGAGTCTGCCGGTACGGCGGCAACGGCGCAAGCCGTATCGTGTCCGGCGGCAGCCACAACGGAAACAGCGCCGATTGCGGTTTCTTCGGCTATTTCCTTATCGACGACGCCAATAACACTCGTCGGCTCGATAACAGTAGGCATAATTTCAACAGGTATACCCAATTTTTTAAAAAGCGGCTTTGCCCATGTTTTACTGCGGGCGTCAAGCAGCTGGGTAGTGCTGGCAATGGTATATTCGGCAAATACTTTTCCGGTTAGAAAATAGGAGAATAAATCGGGCAGCATAATTAAACGCTCGCTGACTTTAATTTGCGGATTATTCTCCCCATAATAACTGAATAATTGGAACAGGGTATTTAGCTGCATAAATTGAATACCCGTATGACGATAAATTTCTTTCTTAGATACTTTTTTGAAGACTTTTTCCATCATGCCGTTGGTGCGTTCGTCACGATAGGCAACCGGATTAGCAAGCAATCTGCCGGCGGAATCGATAAAAGCATAATCCACACCCCAAGTATCAATGGCAACGCTTCGAATTTCGCCGTGTTCTTGCTGCGCGGCAATTTTCAAGCCCTTTTTCAGTTCGTCAAACAGGTATAAAATATCCCAATAAATTCGCCCGTGAATTTTCACCTGTCTATTCATAAATCGATGTATTTCACGCAGAACTATTTTATCGTTTTCTATTGTACCGAGCATTGCTCGTCCGCTCTCCGCGCCGAAATCAAAAGCAAGAAATTTTTGCATTACAATTATCACTCCATCTTTTACATTTTTTATATGATTTTGTACAGAAATTATGAACAATAGACGATATATTATGAATATCTTATCATAAGATAATATTTAGAAATATTCGGCGCAAATTGCTTTTAATGAAAAGTAAAAAATTTGTTCTTTAAACGTAATTATAGAAAATTATTAAGAGAATATAATAACCGTATAATATTTTTATATTTGCTCTTTTAATGATAACTCGTATCGGAATAATGCATCTTTCTACAAACGCGTTTTTCAAATTCAAATCATTGGCAATAATTTGGATATTTTAAAATTCTTGATTAATTTTACAAACATAGTTTTACAAATTGATTCATGAAAAGCATAGCGATCGTAATGAATATGTCATTCTCCGATAAAACGGAGAATTTATAATGTTGCATAAACGGCATATTTACAATTTATAAAAAAAAATTAAGAATATTACAAAAGGGATCGGAATAATCTGAAATATCTATTTTTTGAAATTCCGATACTCTAAAATAAACCTTCATATAGAAAACAAAAAGGGTCTAACATGAGTAGAAAAATAATTTTTCTTTTCGTTTTGTTCCTACTAAGCGTATTAAACGCAACAAATCTGTCCGCCGCCACCGCTTCACTTCATCGTTACGGAGATTTACCTTCTCTTAAAATTAATAAAAACACTTTCAAGCCAGGTGAAAAAATAATCGTAAAATTTACGGCTCCGAGTAATTGGGGATCAAGCGCCTGGATTGGTATTATCCCGGCCGAGAAACCTCATGGCAGCGAAGCGGAAAATGATAAATGGGATATTATCTATCAATATATTAAAAACAGGACTTCTGGTGAAATGGTATTTAAAGCCCCTGCCAAAGAAGGACAATGGGATATTAGAATGCACGATAACGACAGCAATGGTAAAGAGGTCGCTTACGTTTCGTTTATCGTCGCCAACAGATCCGTTGTTAATATTTCATCGGAAAACAAGGCATTAGAGCTCGATAAATACGCCGTTAAACCGGGCGAGACCATAACGGTCTCTTTTATTGCTTCTTCCGATTGTAAAAATGATGCGTGGATTGGCATTATTCCTTCGCACGTTCCTCACGGTAGCGAAATCACAAACGATAAATATGACATTCAATACCAATATCTTAGCGGCCGGAAATCCGGCGTGATGCAGTTTAAGGCTCCTGCCAAACTTGGTGAATATGATTTAAGGTTGAATAACAGTGATAAGGGCGGAAAAGAAATTTCATCCGTTACCTTTATCGTAACAAACGAAAACGGAAGTAAGCCCTCTATCAGATTAAATAAATCAACCTATTCTCCAGGGGAAACCATTTGGGTCACTTTTACGGCGCTTTCACGATATCCGTCAAATGCATGGATCGGTATTATTCCGGCCTCTGTCAAACATGGTAGTGAAATTGAAAATGACCGTTACGATATAAGCTATCAATATCTCAACAAAAAAACCTCAGGCCAATTTAAATTTACCGCTCCTTCAAAACAAGGAATCTATGATTTTAGAATGAATGATTCCGACAACAACGGCAATGAAGTCGCCTCCGTTTCTTTTGAGGTAAAGTAATTTTTCATACAAGCGGTTTTTCGATTTAATAAATTACTCCTCGCCGTATGATAATTTGAAAATTAAATTAAGGAAATAATTATGTTCTCAAGCGAAGTCTATATGGCCCGGCGCGAAATATTAAAAAGAGTAATGAAATCCGGGGTAGTCGTTTTTACGGGTAATAACGAAACGCCTATGAACTACCCGGACAATACCTATCATTTCCGTCAGGACAGCGCTTTTTTATACTATTTCGGATTGGATTTTCCCGGCCTAACCGCGATAATCGATTTGGACAATAATACAGAAATCATTTTCGGTTATGATTTTACTATAGACGATATTATCTGGATGGGCGCTCAAGAATCATTAAAAAGTAAAGCCGCCAAAGCGGGCGTCACTCAGACACAGCCTGCGGAAGCTTTTGACGATTATCTCTCCAATACAGTTCGAAGCGCTCAAACCGTTCATTATTTGCCTCAATATCGAACGGATAATACCCTGCGGCTTGCCGAAGCGCTTAATATTTCGCCAAAAATTGTCAATAAAAAGGAATCCCGCAATTTGATGAAGGCGGTGATTGCTCAACGTTCCGTTAAAGAAAATATTGAGATTAAAGAAATAGAAAAAGCGCTTGATGTTACTTATAAAATGCATATTTATGCCATGACTCATACAAAAGCGGGAATGGTTGAAAGTGAAATTGCCGGAATGGTGGAAGGAATCAGCTTAACTTCCGGTGGAGGGCCTTCTTTCCCGATTATTTTTTCGGTACACGGAGAAACGCTGCATAATCATCATCACGATAATGTTATGGAAAACGGACGATTGGTGGTACACGACGCCGGAGCGGAAACACAGCGACATTACGCCGGAGACATTACCCGCACCTTTCCCGTGAGCGGCCGTTTTACTGCGCGACAAAAAGATATCTATGAAATAACGCTTAATACACAGCTAACTTCTATTAAGGCTATTAAAGCAAACGCGTCGTTTAAAGAAATTCATATGCTTGCAGCCCGCACAATCATCTCCGGCTTAAAAGATATCGGCATTATGAAAGGCGATACGGAAGAAGCGGCCGCGGTCGGCGCACATGCTCTTTTTTCCCGCACGGATTGGGACACATGATGGGATTGGATGTTCACGACATGGAAGGCTTAGACGAAAATCTTGTGGGATATGACGAGACGATACGACGCAGCGAACAGTTCGGTCTTGCTTATCTGCGTCTCGCCAAAGCGGTAAAACCCGGTTATGTTGTTACGGTAGAACCCGGAATTTATTTTATCCCGCAATTAATATCACAGTGGCAGGGAGAGGGTAAACATAAAGATTTTATCAATTACGATAAAGTTGAAGATTTTTTGGATTTCGGCGGAGTGCGTATAGAAGACGATATTTTGGTTACGGAAAACGGGCATAAAGTTCTTGGGAAAGCTATTCCAAAAACCGTTAAAGAGATAGAGGATATAATGGGATGAGGCTTGATATGAAAAAAGAGTGACAGACTACGGAGAAAACCGGATAAAAATCAAAGCCATTGACGCCCATACCGCCGGCGAACCCATGCGCGTAATCATAGAAGATTTCCCCAAAATTAAAGGTAAAACAATCCGCGAAAAAAGACGCTACGCCAAAGAAAATCACAATCATCTGCGTAAGGCATTGATGTGAGAACCGCGCGGTCATGAAATCGAGAAATATCGTTCCTCCTTTTGATAAGAATATGGATTTTTTTATACGGCACAATTTTTACGGGCAAGGCGCACGGACACGCCGACAGCCGCAATGTATGCATATTTGCCGAAGTGGAAGTCGATTGCAGTCCCACTGGCACCGGAATCAGCGCCCGCGCGGCGCCGCATTACGCCAAAGGCATATTAAATCCGGACAAAGAGATGTTTATCGAAAGTATAATCGGTACAACATTTAATGTAAAAGTTGTACATTTAACGCGTTTCGTACCTTTCGATGCCATAATACCCTAAGTTGAGAGGATAGCCTATATCACCGCTAAAAACGAGTTATTGATCGATCCCGACGATCCTTTGCTAATTGGCTTTGTTTTGCGTTAATCTTTTTTATGTGCCTACTTAATCAGCGCTTTTGTCCTATGTATTGCTTTTTTGGGCGTGGGAGTATCAGGAATGACTTAATAAAATCGAAAAAATTTTTTTTTCTTTGTATTTATTTTAATTATTAATTAGCTTTGTTATTATGGTTTCATCAAATTTTATATTTAATTTTATTTTTGAGGAGGGGTTATGTCTCGTGGAAGTGTGAACAAAGTTATTCTTATCGGCCGCTTAGGGAAAGACCCTGATTTGCGCTATACGCCAAGCGGTACGGCAGTCGCTTCGTTTTCTTTGGCGACCAATCATTCATTGAAAAACGAAAGCGGCGAATGGGTGGACAAAACCGAATGGCACAATATCGTAACATTCGGTCGTACGGCGGAAGTTGCCGGCGAATATCTTAAAAAAGGTTCGTTGGTATTTCTTGAGGGTAGACTTCAAACATCAAGTTGGGAAGATCAACAGGGTCAAAAACGTTATAAAACCGAAGTGGTCGCTTTAGAATTGCAAATGTTAGGTCCAAAAGGCGACAGCGGAGGAGGCGCGACAGCCGCTCCGGCTGCTCCTGCAAATAATACGCCGACGGAAGAAGCTCCGCCTGCGCCGCCCGAAGGCGAAGACGATCTGCCATTTTAAAAGAAAAGTTTATGACAAAAAGCGAAATCAGGAATCTCGTTGAACACGCCGTTGAAGCTAAACGGTTTTCTCAGGCTAAATATTCTAATTTTAAGGTCGGAGCCGCTTTATTATCGGATAACGGTCAAATTTATAACGGCTGCAATGTGGAAAGCAGTTCCTATAGTTTAACCGTATGCGCAGAACGCGTCGCTTTGGTAAAAGCGCTTTCGGAAGGCGTTATGGCTTTTAAAGCCATTGCCATTGTAGCAAAGGAAGGAGATTTTTGTCCTCCTTGCGGCGCTTGCCGACAATTATTATATGATTACGCTCCCGATTTAAAAATTATTTTATCAAACGGAAAAACGGAAAAGATATTTGGACTCGACGAATTATTACCCGAAGCGTTCGGCAATGAAATGTTGGAGAAGTAATGGATAAGGGAATTCTGATAGGAATCGCCGGCGCTTCCGGATCGGGAAAAACGTTGGTCGCTCATAACATTAACGACCGCCTAGGCTCCGAGAAGGTCGTTATTATTCAGGAAGATTCTTACTATCACGATTTATCGGAAATTCCTTTTGACGAACGCGTCGGCAAAAATTTTGATCATCCCGATGCATTTGATCACGATTTGTTGGTTAAACATTTAAACGAATTACGCGAAGGCAAAACAATCGCCCATCCGGTTTATGATTATAAAACACACAGCCGCAGAAAAGAAACAAGGGAAGTTGGGCCACATTCGATTATTATCTTGGAAGGTATTTTAATTTTAAGCGAACCTAGGATACGCGACTTAATGGATATCAGGATTTTTGTCGACACGGCTCTTGATGTTTGCTTTATCCGCCGTTTAAAAAGAGATATATCGGAACGGCAGCGTTCGGTGGATTCCGTAATAACCCAATATGATAAAACGGTAAGGCCCATGTACTTTCAATTTGTAGAACCGTCCAAACGTTACGCAGATATTATCATACCGCGGGGCGGTAAAAATATGGTAGCCATTGATGTCATCACCGCAAAAATACGCTCGTTGATTACATAGTCCTAATTTATTAAATTACGATCCGTTTTTGTTAATATAGCCCCTTAACCGGGGCTATTTATTATTTTTCTAATTCTAAATTCGCATAAAGAGGAAAGCGGATTATATATACTAAAAATTGTCATTTTTAGAACACCGCTTCACTAATCGGCCGAATAATAAGAGAAACAATCATTAGCAGGTTGCTATTATTCCTTTAAATCGGCCAATCAATTATGATCGATATACGGCGTTTTCAAATTTAATACAAAAATTTAGACAAAATATCATACATTAAGCTTCGAGATATTTGATTATGATGCATGTAATAAACCAGCACATAGGCTGGATTGAGGTTGTATGCGGCAGCATGTTCAGCGGTAAAACGGAAGAATTAATACGCCGTTTGCGCCGCGCGGTAATTGCCAGACAGCGTGTTTCAATTTTTAAACCTAAAATCGATACGCGTTACAGCAAAGACGAAATTGTATCCCATGATTTTCAAAAAATAAAATCCAAGGCGATCAATAAACCTCAAGAAATATTAAAATATGCCCTGCATGCGCAGGTTGTAGGGATTGATGAAGCACAGTTTTTTGATGAATCTCTCGTCGATATTTGCCAAAGCCTGGCCAATATGGGCAAACGCGTTATTGTAGCCGGTTTGGACCAGGATTATCTCGGACGGCCTTTCGGCCCCATACCCAATTTACTGGCCGTCGCGGAATATATTACCAAAACACACGCCATTTGCAATGTGTGCGGAAATCCGGCAAACCATACTTTCAGAAAAACGCGTGAAAAAGAAACCATTGTTGTCGGAACAACCGATATTTACGAAGCTCGTTGCAGAAATTGCTTTATTTCGGGCAATGAAGAGTTATTGGAAAGCGAGGAGAAATGACAATTATTAGTTCACTACTGTTTGGCATACTCGGGTTAAGCGTTTTGGTCGGAATCGCTTATATTTTTTCAGACAATAAAAAACATATAAAGTGGCAACAAGTTTTCATGGGAATCGGGTTGCAGCTTTTATTTGCCGTTTTTGTAATCCTCACCCCATGGGGCGAGATTGTTTTTGACGCCATCGCTCGATTTTTCGTTAAAATTATCTCTTTTACGTTTGACGGCGCGACCTTTGTTTTCGGCGCTCTATCCGATCAGAATATTTTCAGCGAAGCTTTTCCTTCGGATATGCACGGCGTTGGATTTGTATTTGCTTTTCAGGTGCTGCCCACCATTATCTTTTTCTCTTCTTTGATGTCCGTACTTTACCATCTCGGTTTAATGCAAAAAATTGTACAGGCTATGGCTTGGGTGATGGTAAAAATTTTAAAAATAAGCGGTTCCGAATCCATTTCCGTCGCGGCAAACGTATTTATAGGACAAACCGAAGCACCGCTTGTGGTGCGTCCTTACGTGGAAGCAATGACCAAATCCGAATTATTTACTTTGATGGTTGGCGGTATGGCTACTATTGCCGGCGGCGTTCTAGCGGCTTATGTCGGTTTGCTTGGTGGAACGGACCCGATAAAACAGGTCTTTTTTGCCAAACATCTCCTATCGGCAAGTATTATGGCCGCACCGGCCACTATCGTTATCGCTAAAATTTTAATCCCCGAACGGGATAAATCGTTGACCATGGGAAAAGTAGAAATTGAAGTAGAAAAAAGTTCGTCTAATGTCATTGAAGCGGCGGCAAGCGGGGCGGCAGACGGCTTGAAATTGGCTTTGAACGTAGCTGCCATGCTGCTCGCTTTTATCGCTTTGATTGCCATGATTAACTGGATTTTACAGGGGGTTTTTACCGATTTACTCGGACTCACTTTTCCCGCTGGCAAACCGGTAAATCTGGAAAATATTTTAGGGTACGTATTAAGCCCGATTGCCTGGATAATCGGTGTTCCCTGGCATGACGCGATCACCGTAGGCTCTTTGATCGGCCAAAAAGTGGTGTTGAACGAGTTCATCGCTTATCTTAAATTATCGGAATTAATTCCCCTCGGCGTGATAAGCGAAAAGGCGGTTTTAATTTCTACTTACGCCTTGTGCGGTTTTGCAAATTTTTCCTCCATTGCCATTCAAATCGGTGGCATCGGCGGCATTGCTCCGACCCGCAAAAGCGACTTGGCGCGCTACGGCCTGCGCGCGGTTCTTGGCGGCTCTCTCGCAACATTTATGACGGCTACCATCGCCGGCGTTTTATCTTCATTATAAAATAAAGGAGTGATTAATGAAATCGTTTTTAAAATGGCTGGCTATTATTTTGACTGTGATATTTATTTTGATTTTTGCCGCGGTCATTACCATTTCTTCGTTAATAGACAATGAACCGATTGTCGAAGATAATTCCTATTTGCATATTTCATTAAGCGGAACTATGGCTGAATATGAAGCGCCGGATCCGTTAGAAGAGGCCTTTGGACAAACGCACCTGAACATGAAGAAAGTCCGCGATATATTGGAAAAAGCCGCCGTTGACAATAGAATTAACGGTATCATCCTTAATGTGAACGGCTTTAGCGTCGGTTTCGGGAATTTACACGAACTGCACAGTTATATCAAAAAATATAAAGAGAGTGGGAAAAAAATATATGCCTATCTGGAAACGCCCGGCATACGGGAATATTATGCGGCTGCAGCCTGCGACTCCATTTTTATGGCGCCTTCGGGAACGCTCTTTTTACAAGGTTTTAATGCTGAAATAACGTTTTATAAAAGTTTTTTGAAAATGATTGGCGTTGAAGCCGAATTTATGCAGATCGGAAGGTATAAAAATGCGCCTGATCCCTACATACGCGACAATATGTCGCCTTATCAAAGAGAAGTGCTTCAATCCATTTTAAATCAATATTTTGACGATTTATTAAATACAATTGCCAATACGCGAGGCATAGCGGTTGATAAACTAAAAAAACTTATCAACAAAGAAGGAGCGTTTACGGCAAAAGAAGCGTTGAAATATCATTTTGTCGACAATCTGCGCTTTAAAAATGAAATAATTTCTCTGTTCAAAAAAGAAGATAAATCTTTGCCAAGCCGAGTGGACGCGCCGGATTATGCCCGCGTACCGGCAAGCTCGCTCGATATTCGCAATAAAAGCCGTATCGCCGTTATAAATTGCACCGGCGTTATCGCTTCCGGCAGCGATACGGACGATCCACTTTTCGGGAAAACGGCAGGTTCTTCCACGTTGGTTAAAAATATTAGAAAAGCAGCCAAATCAAAAAGTATTAAAGCCATAATTTTTAGAATCGACAGCCCCGGAGGGTCGGCGCTTGCTTCCGATTTGATTTGGAAAGCCGTAAAAGAAGCTGCCGAAAAAAAACCGGTTATCGCCTCCGTGGTAGACTTAGGGGCTTCGGGCGGTTATTATATCACCACGCCCGTTGATTCGTTTTTTGCCGCATCCGGTTCTCTTGTGGGTTCAATCGGTATTTTTGCCGGTAAATTTAATATCAGGGGTCTATATGACAAATTGAGATTGAAGTCGGAAAGCGTGAGAATCGGCGATAAAGCCACGCTTTTTTCCGTTATGGATCCGTGGACTAAAGAGGAACGAAGCGTTATATATAAAATCATTAATGACTTTTATACGGATTTTGTGCAAAAAGTAGCCGACGCCCGCAAACTCAGTTACGAACAGGTTGATAATTTAGGACGCGGCCATGTTTGGACAAGCGAACAGGCCTTCGAAAACGGATTAATCGATCATATCGGCGGTTTTTACGACGCTGTAAAAGCGGCAAAAAAGATGGCGGGCATCGATGCCGACGAATCGGTCCGATTAAGTTATTATCCCCAAAAGAAATCGTTTTTCGGCAACGTTTTAAATAAAGTTGAAGCGATGATATCCGTAGAAATAGATCCGCTTAAAAGCGTTACAAAACAGTTTGAAAAAATTCAAAATAAACCCATGGCGCTGATGCCTTACAAAATAGATTGGTAATATGAAAACTAAAATATTTACAATTTCCAATTTTTTCAGCTTTATCCGTATATTCTTTATTTTTCCATCCGTTTATTATATAAAACAAGGCGACGGTTTTAGTTTGTTATATGTATTACTCGGAGCGGCTGCAACCGATATGCTGGACGGTTATCTGGCCCGAAAACTGAATCAGGTAACGGAGCTGGGGAAAGTGCTCGATCCTCTCGCCGATAAGATATTAATGGCCGGCGTTGTTTTATCGCTTTATATTTATCAAGATTTTCCACTGTGGTTTATTATTGCCATTGTTGCGCGCGACGCCCTTATTTTACTCGGTTCTCTCTTATTGATCGGCAAAGATAAATACGTATATCCTTCAATTTTTATCGGCAAGGCTACGGTTATGATACTTTCATTAACGATTGTCGCTTTTTTCTTAGGATATTATACGATTTTTAATTATATGGTATATGTTTCTCTCGCTACCATTATCATATCCTTTGCCGCCTATCTTAATATTTTTATTAAAAATTATTTTGAGAGCAATAAATGAAGGATGTCATTGACAAAATACGATCATATACCCAAATTAAACCGAAAGTAGCGCTTATTCTTGGTAGCGGTCTGGGTTCTTTTGCCGATACGCTTGAAAAAAACGTTAAAATTGCCACAACGGATATTATCGGCTATCCCGAATCAACGGTAGAAGGACACCGTGGATTTCTCGTTTTCGGTTATTATCAAAATGTCCCCATATTGGCCGTTCAGGGTCGAACGCACTATTACGAAGGTTACTCAGCCGCTCAGGTTACGTTTATCATCGATATCATCAACGCCCTTGATATAAAAACGCTGATGGTTACCAATGCCGCAGGGAGCGTAAACGAACGTTTCCGACCCGGCGACTTAATGTTAATAACAGACCAGATTAACTTAATGTTTACCAATCCTCTAAGATCAAAAAGTATAAACGATGGAAAGCCGCTTGATTACTATACGTCATTCTACTTTGATAAAATAGAAACGATTGCTTTGAATCAACATATTGCCCTTAAGCGCGGCGTTCTTTGCGCATCCAGCGGTCCGACTTACGAAACGGCTGCCGAAATAAAAATGATTCGTAAATTCGGCGGCGATGCGGCCAGTATGTCCACCGTGCCGGAAGTTATTGCCGCTAACAATTACGGTATGAACGTTATCGGTATTTCCTGCATCACAAATTATGCCACCGGAATTTCAAAGGATAAATTAAGCCATGAAGAGGTCACTCTCACGGCCAATAAAGTACAAAGAAGCTTTACCGATTTGGTAAGAGCAATCATCACAAATATTTTCTCCGATTTTTGATTTTACTTGATTTTGATTTTAAAATTACTATCTTAACATTTTAAGGAGCTGAATAAATAACGTTCCGATTTTATTTAATTCTTATAATAACAGGCTTTTATATTAATAATATAGAAGATAAGTGACGCGCATCATAGTATTAATTTGATAAAAATCTATTTTGTGATCACTTATTTTATTAAAAAACAGATAATCATATTTTTCGGAGGTTTTTATGCAGAAGTTAAAATCAACAATTTGGATGTTGCTTTTTCTGCTAATCTATTCAAACGGTTATTCGCAAGCCGTAAATTTAACCATCAGATTGATTGATCCCGAAGGCTTCCAGCAAGTGCTGTTATCCGATTTGAATCTGTTAGATGTCGGGACGGCAAAAGATCTTTTTGAAGTGAATATTACAAATTCAGGGGCAACGGATTTGGAAAACTGCATTATCGTTTCTACGTTATTTCAAAACGGTAAAGTCTTATTCAAATCAACAAGCGATCCTTTTGTTATCCCGCCCGGTACGTTTTCCGCCACCAATGCACAAATTGCCAATGAAGGCTGGCAGTTAGATCCGAACCGGCCAGAAACTGAGATAAAAATTGTGCATAGCGAAGTTAGCGACGAAATTGCAGATTTGCAGGAAAATGCTTTTGCCAGCAACAAATTGGAAGCCGGTAGTTATTTACTGCGCGTTGACCTTATTATCAACGGCCAAACGACAACATCTGACGAGATTACACTCTCCGTTACTAATCCCAGTTATATTCAGCTTGTTGCGCCCGGAAACCTTGGCGGATACGGACCGGCTGCTCAGGTTTATGATCTTTTTCCCTTATTCCAGTGGAACGGAAACGGAAGTTATTACCAAGTAATGGTGTACGAAAAAAGAGACGTTATGCAATCAAAGGAAGACATATTGATGGCAACGCCTAATTGGGTATCCGATCGTCTTCAGGGACAACTTTCAATCAAATATCCTATCGGCAGCAGCGACGCTAACGGAGCCGTTATCCCTTTGGAATACGGTAAAAATTATGTTTGGTTAGTTAAAATGTTTGTACCGGCAGCCGGCGGCGGATTTACGGAAATTTTAAGCGAAGTCTGGGAATTCTCTCTTGTCGACCCCAATAAAAGCGCTAATAGACAAAAATTTATTGCAACAGATGATCTGATACGCTTTTTAAAAACGTATGCGGAACAACCCCCGCAAAATCTGGAACAAATGCTGAGCGGTTTCTATGCAAAAAATATTACCCGCAATGGACAGCCTATTACCATTGAAGAACTCTATCAATTGTTGCAAGAATATCAAAGACAAAATGTTAAAGTGTCCGATGTCAACCTTCAAGGCTCAAATTAAGGGGATATAAAATGAAAAAATTAAATATGTTAATTACATTATTATGCATTGTTTTTTTTAGCGCAACTCTTACAGCTAAAAATACAAACAGAATAGCCATTGTCTTAAAATCTAAAGGCAAAGTTTCGGTTGTTAACGCTAAAACCAAAAAGACTAAAAAAGCCAAACGCGGCTTTAAACTCTATTCAGGAGATAAAATTATTACGGGAAGCAACGGAATAGCGGCCATTAAATTTATTGACGACGGCAGTATGGTGCGCATTCGAAAAAATTCCACCTGTGTTATTCAAGGAAAATTACAAAAAGACCGAAAGACCGTCGCTAAAAACGTTTATGTGGAAGTCGGTACGATTTTCAGCAAAATTACCAAACAGAGATCTCTGTTCAGAGTTTCCACGCCCACTTCCGTGGCTTCCGTTAAAGGCACCATGTTTTGGACCATGCAGGAAAAAAACGGTGGAGCGACCTATTTTTACGGCGAAGAAGGCATTGTTGAAATAGTTACAAAAGGAGGAAGCGCTTTATTGAAAAAAGGGCAAACCTGTTATGTGAAAAATAAAAATGCTAAACCGATTATTACAAAAACAAAAGCGGGCGAAGGCCCCGGCGGCGGCGAATCGGGCAGTATCGATGATTTTGATATTGAATTTATGAATGAAAAAGGACAAAAACTCAATCTAAAGTTTAAAGTTGAACCGAAAAAATAAGCTGTAATATAAAAACTCCCTCAAATTTTTTGGGAGTTTTTATTTGTTTTAATATCAATGTGACGGCCGTCACACTTTATATAGAGGAGGAGTACCCCCTATGAAACGGATATTATTAACTTTATTTATATCGACAGCGTTTTCAACGTTATTTGCGGGAAATATTGCCGAATATTTTATACATAATTCTCCCAATCAGGTATTACTCGGCGACAAGGCACGTATCGAATTACTCTCGACCGGAGGTAATAGTCAAGCCTATTATAACGGCGCGCTGTTTTATAGAATGCAGGGAGAGGAGAATTTTAAACGCCTTCCGCTCAGGGATCAGGGTTATGTGTTAAGCGCGGATATACCCACTAAAAACCTAAGAGCGGGTAAAGTTGAATATTATTTCGCTTTTCAATCTTTAAACGGCGATGCGGAATTTCTTCCCGAAGCATCCCCGTCCGTAAGTTTCCATTTTGATATTATTCCGGCAAAGCAGGCTAAAGCGCCCGCATCGAATTTAATACCGATAACCATCCTTGCGCCGGAACCGAACGAAAGTTTACCGTCCGATGAATTTTTTGTCGCTTTGTCTTTACCGCTTGACGTTATTAGTACGTTAAGCGTTGAGCAGCTTGAGTTTAAACTCTTTATAAACGGCATTGACGTATCGTCTGCTTTGGATATTGACGGCAATTTAATCACTTTTGAACCGCGCGGACATGTAAGCGGCAATCGTAAAAATATTGAGTTTAGAATAAAAGACCGCAACGGAAATGTTATTGCGGAAAAGGAATGGTCCATAAGAATAACCGAAATTGAATCCCAAAAAAGGGATTTTAACCCGAAATTATCCGTTTCGCTTGACAACCGATATCTCGATATAGGAAACATCGCCAGAAATATCTTCCGCGGCCGATTAACCTTTTACGGAAATTACAAAAAGTTGGATTTTATTGCTAAAACGCTTATCAGCTCCGAAGATAATGCCGCTACACAAGCAATTAATCGGTACGGATTGATTTTGCAATATAATTTTACGCCCATGACTAATGTTTACCTTAAAGGCGGCGATTATGTAACAAATTACGATCCGCTAATTTTTTGGCAAAAAAATGTACGCGGTTTTGGTATTGGCATGCGTTCAAAATGGTTTAATCTTGATGTTTCAGGCGGACAGGCTTATCGGGCAGTCAATCCGCAATTAAATCCGGACGGTTCTATAAAATCTTTGGGGACTTACAGTCAGTCGATTTTGGGCATACGGTCCGTGTTTAATTTCGGCGGACATATTGAATGGGGATTAAACGTTGTTAACGGTAAAGATAACCCCAATTCCATTGCGACATCCATGAAGGCAAAAGAATCAATTGCTATGGGTACTACTCTACGGATGAATTTTGACAGACGCCGTTTTGTCCTGTTGGCAAGTTTTCAGTCCAGCTTAAGCAATTTTGACGCAGGCGGACCGGTTGTGCCCTTGGATACACTAATTAAGCAATATGATTTAAGCGGCTCCGAACAAGAGATGGCCGAACGTTTTTATAATATTATGGATAAAACCGGTTTTTTGACAATGACGCCGGGCGTCGCTTTTATACCGAGTCTTGCCATGCAGTTTGAAATGAAACTGAATTATTTTAATAATTATATGCAAGTAATGTATAAAAAGATTGACGACAGCTACAATACAGCCGGTAATCCTTATCTTTTAAAAGATATCAGCGGATTATTTATAAATGATAATATCCGCCTATTAAGCAACCAGATATATTTGAACCTTTATTTAAAATCATTCGAAGATAATTTATCTAAAGGAAAATATAGAACCAATAATCTTGATTATGGCGCTTCTGTATCTTATTTCCCATTCACCAGCCTCCCGAGTATAACCGTTTCTTATGGTAATTATCATCGTAACAATGATATTGATCCTATACAAAATCCGGCTGATTCTGTTTTTATCGTTGAAGATAACACTACAAATCGTTTCGGATTGTCATCAAGCTATAATTTTGACATTTCCAGCGTAACCAATACCATAACGTTAAGCGCATCAAACTTTACGCGAGATGATCTCGGAAATCCTATTAATCAGACTAGTTTTACCATTTATAATATCGGTTTGAGAAATCGTTTTGCTTTCCCTTTGGAAACGAACATAAATTTTTCACAATCCGCTAATGCTTTCGGTCAGGGTACGGCCGAATCGACTACCAATATTCAGAAAATCTATGCTAATATAAAATATGATATAAAAGATGTTATGGGCGGCAGCACTCTGTCTCCCTATATAAATTATATTTATCAGTCGATTTCACAAGGCGCTTCCGCCGCCACAAGCGATTTTTCACGTTCCAATATGGCCGCCGGTTTATATTTTCGAAACCCAAATTACGGTACGCTGAGTTTACGCTATGATTATATCGGTTACAATGGCGCCGGGTCTAATAATGATTCGATTATAAGCACGAGATATGAAGTCAATTTTTAAGTAGCGTGATTAAACCGTAAAGGAAAATATAATGGCCGAAAATAAATCCGAATCAAAAACAAAATCGTGGGCAATCATTGCTATCATTAGCATATCCGTAACGATGGCTATGATTTTAGGATATATGGATTCCTTCCATACCCTGGAATTGCGCCTGCTTGATTTACGTTTTACGTTGCGGGGCCCGCAGCCGGTGGAAGATTCTCCGATTGTAATTATAGCTATTGACGATCAATCCGACGAATCCACTCCACATCGCTGGCCTTGGCCCAGATCATATTTTGCGCATGTGATTGAAAACTTAGAAGAAGCCGGCGCCGCCGCTATCGGAATAGACGTTATTTTTGACCAAGCTGATAAATACGGAGAGGAATATGACGACGAATTTGCCAGGGTATTAAGTAAATATGACAATGTTGTTCTTGCAGGAAAGATATTAAGGACTTTTGAACGCAATAAAACATACAGCACGATTATTCCCCCTTATGAAAAATTCAGACAAAACGCTGCTTGGGGTTTGGTGGCGCTCGAAGCGGATATTGACGGCTTTTATCGCAGTTATTTGTTCGGACAAAGTTACAACGATTCGCTTTATCCATCATTTGCCGCACAAATATTAAGACAATATCTTCCCGATTTAAAACACAGCGTTTTATCGGCGGACGATGATTATTTTTATCTCGGCGATTTACATATACCAAAGAATAATCCCTTAAGTATGCTGATAAACTTTAAGGGTCCCGCTTTTTCCATGCCTTATTATCCTTTTGATAATATTTTAGACGATGAGAACTTTGATATTCTTGAAGATTACGATATGGACACTTTCGACGATCCGGGTGATCCAGAAAACGGCATCCCGCCGGGACTCAAATATTCCGGTAAACTTAAAGATAAAATTGTGTTAATCGGCGCTACAATGCAGGAACTGCACGATAATTTTCCTACGCCTTTTCTCGAATTTCGTTCGCCGGAAGGCGATTTAATCAAAGCGGAGATGCCCGGAGTCGAGATTCACGCCAACGCCTTGCTAACCGTTCTCGAAAAAAATTATCTAAAACAGCTGCCGGGAAAAATAAATTTTATTATCTTGCTGCTATTGGCCGTTGTTGTCTTTTTTATTACCCATTATTTTCACACCGGCTGGGCGGCCGTAAGCGCCATCCTGCTGGCTTTAATTTATTTTGCCGCATCGGTTTATCTTTTTGTCAACAATAATCTCGTGTTACAAATGGCCACCCCACTGCTTGTAATATTATTCAGTTTTATCGGCTATACTTTGTATCAATATTTAATGACGCAAAAAGAAAAGCGTATGCTGCGCGGGGCATTTGCCTATTATGTACCCGAAAAGGTCGTTCAGGAAATTATCGCCAATCCAGACAAACTCGCTTTAGGCGGCGAAGAGAGAGAGATTAGCGTATTGTTTTCCGATGTCGAGGGGTTTACCTCTATTTCCGAGAATCTTACTCCGGCCCAATTGGTATTGCTGCTGAATGAATACCTTACGGCCATGACCGATATTGTGCTTAAAAACGACGGTATCATCGATAAATATGAAGGCGACGCCATCATGGCTGAATTCGGAATGCCGGTATATTATGAAGATCATGCCATTCACGCTTGCGAAACAGCTCTCGAGATGCAGGAGAAGCTAAAAGAACTGCGTAAAAAATGGGCAGCAGAGGGCAAACCACAGCTTAAAGCGCGCATTGGTATAAATACCGGCGAAGTCATTGTAGGTAATATGGGCTCCAATACGGTTTTCGATTATACGGTAATGGGCGATCATGTTAACCTTGGATCTCGTTTGGAAGGCGCCAATAAGGTTTATAAAACGTATATCATGATCAGCGAATTTACCTATGCGCAGGTTAAAGATTACTTCTATACGCGCCCCTTAGACCTGATCCGCGTTAAGGGTAAAACCAAACCCATCTCCGTTTATGAATTGATCGGCCGAAAAAGTCAGCCGCTGCCGCAATATTACATTGATTTTCTTGATGTATATAATAAAGGTATCAATGCCTATAAAGAACAGCGCTGGGACGATGCAATTGATATGTTTGAATTTGCCATGAGACTAAAATCCGATGATTATGCCAGCGAGTTGTATCGCAGCCGCTGTATCGACTTTAAATTTAAAAGCCCCGGACCCGATTGGGACGGCGTAATGACGTTGACGGAAAAATAGATATTCTTCATAAGCGTACCATTTTCCTGTTTTCAGCTCTCCGACAAAGGGATCTCTGTATCCTTTTATTTATAAGGGATGATTTTGAAATTTAGGTGTTGCAAGGCATCTTTGCCGAATATTTTTGGATCAAGGAAAATATAAGGTGGAGGCCATTAAGGATATTTCATCTAAAAATCCAGGTATATTAATTAACAATGTTGTGCTTATTGCTCGTTACGGTAATTATGCGTATTCGATATGCCTCTCGCTATTGTCATTTGGAATCCGAAAGGTTGGAAGAGAAGCCTAAAAGGTGATACAGTTCAAAAATAGCCTATTTTTATACCTCTTATAAGGCCGGATTTATCATAACAACTCCGCACTATAAAATATTTAATCCTTAACTATTTATAAATCAATAAGTTAAGATAAAATAATTAAAATATAAATAATTTCCATTTGTGTAAGTTGAATCATTTTAATAAATTAGCTATCTTGTGTGGGAAAAGAGCAATATTTGGGGCGGAATAAAAGAATTTTTGGAACAAATTGTTTTTAATTAAGTAAAGAAATACTACGCGTTATATACATACTATCTTAAGTAAGGAGTTTAATATGGAACGTAAAACAGTAATGGTAGATGGGAACGAAGCCGCGGCTTATGTTGCCCATAAGATAAATGAGGTTATTGCCATTTATCCGATTACGCCCTCTTCCAACATGGGAGAATGGGCTGATTTATGGTCTGCTCAAGGCAAAAAAAATATATGGGGAACCATACCGGATGTAACCGAAATGCAAAGCGAGGGGGGCGCGTCCGGAGCGGTTCACGGCGCCTTACAGACCGGCGCTTTAACGACGACTTTTACCGCTTCGCAGGGTTTATTGTTAATGATTCCCAATATGTATAAAATAGCCGGCGAGTTAACGCCGACGGTTTTTCATGTATCCGCTCGTTCCGTTGCCGCACAGGCTTTATCTATTTTCGGCGACCACAGCGATGTGATGTCCGTACGTCAAACCGGTTTCGGATTAATGTCTTCCAATTCCGTACAGGAAATTATGGATTTTGCTTTAATCACTCAGGCGGCTTCTCTTGAAGCAAGAATACCTTTTGTTCATTTCTTTGACGGTTTCCGTTCTTCTCACGAAGTAATGAAAATCGAGCAGTTAACCGACGATGACATGAAAGCTATGATTGACGACAATCTTGTATTCGAACATCGTAAACGCGCTTTAAATCCGGATAATCCATTTATTCGCGGTACGGCTCAGAATCCCGATGTTTTCTTTCAGGCTCGCGAAACCGTTAATCCGTATTATCAAAAAGCGCCTGATATCGTACAGAAAGCCATGGATAAATTTGCCGGATTAACGGGAAGACAATATAAATTGTTTGATTATGTGGGTGCTGAAGACGCCGATCGAATTATCGTTTTAATGGGTTCCGGCGCGGAAGCCGTTCAAGAAACCGTAGAATATTTGAACGCTCATGGCGAAAAAATCGGCGTAATTAAAGTGCATCTTTATCGTCCATTCTCCATTAAACATTTAATGGCAGCGTTTCCTAAAACGACAAAGAAAGTTGCCGTATTAGACCGTACTAAAGAACCTGGCTCGGCCGGCGAACCTCTTTATCAGGACGTTGTGAACGCTTTTACCGAATCCATGATGAACAATGAACTGCCGCTGGAATCTTTCCCTGTTATTACCGGCGGGAGATACGGCCTATCGTCAAAAGAATTCACCCCGGCCATGATTAAAGGCGTTTTCGACGAATTAAAGAAAGATAAGCCCAAAAATCATTTCACTATCGGTATTAACGACGATGTTACTCATTCCAGTTTGGACTATGATAAATCGTTTTCGACCGAAGGCGATGATGTTTTCCGCGGATTATTTTACGGTTTGGGAGCTGACGGTACGGTAGGCGCGAATAAAAACTCTATTAAAATTATCGGTCAGGAAACGGATAACTATGCTCAAGGATATTTTGTTTACGATTCTAAAAAGTCCGGTTCAATGACTATTTCCCATTTACGTTTCGGGAAAAATCCTATTCATTCGACCTATTTAATCAATCGTTCTAATTTTGTCGCCTGTCATCAATTTACTTTTCTCGATAAATATGATGTTTTGGAAACAGCGGTTGAGGGGGCAACTTTTTTGGTTAACAGCACCTACGGTAAAGATGAAATTTGGGATCATCTGCCGAAAAAGATTCAGCAGGAAGTTATTGATAAAAAATTAAAATTTTACACCATTGACGCTTACGCCGTTGCTAAAGATACGGGTATGGGCGTTAGAATAAATACCATTATGCAGACCTGTTTCTTTGCTATTTCTGGTATTCTTCCGCGCGACGAAGCCATTGCCAAAATTAAAAATGCAATAAAGAAAACCTATGGCAGTAAAGGCGATGAAGTTGTGCAGAAAAATTTTAACGCCGTTGATCAAACGCTTGCCAACTTGTATGAAGTTGAGGTTCCGGATAAGGTTACCAGCGATACGGATTTTCAACCGCCGGTACCGGATGAAGCGCCTGATTTTGTAAAAGATGTGACGGCCATGATAATCGCCGGAAAAGGCGACGATCTTCCGGTAAGTAAAATGCCGAGCGACGGAACATATCCCAGCGCAACCACGCAATGGGAAAAACGTAATATAACGCTTGAAGTACCCATTTGGGATGCGGATGTTTGTATTCAGTGTAATAAATGCGTTAATGTCTGTCCGCACGCTGTAATCCGCGCTAAAGTTTACGATCCTAAGTATGCAGAAAACGCTCCGGAAACATTCAAATCAACCAAGGTTAAAGGACGTGAATTCCCCGAAGGCTGGTTATACACCCTTCAGGTTGCCGTTGAAGATTGTACCGGCTGCGAATTATGCGTTGAAGTCTGCCCTGCGAAGAATAAACAGGAAGTCGGCAAAAAAGCCATTAACATGGGCGAACAAATTCCTATCCGTGATACGGAAAGAGAGAACTGGAATTATTTTCTTAACGAAATTCCCGATTTTGACCGCAAAGAGCTTAAGATTGAATCCGTAAAAGGTTCACAGTTGTTGCGTCCGCTATTTGAGTTCTCCGGCGCTTGTCCGGGCTGCGGCGAAACGCCATACGTGAAACTGGCCTCTCAATTATTCGGAGATCGTATGCTGGTAGCTAACGCTACAGGCTGTTCCTCTATTTACGGAGGCAACCTGCCGACAACGCCTTGGGCCGTTAATCAAGATAATAAAGGCCCTGCCTGGTCAAATTCATTATTTGAAGATAACGCCGAATTCGGCCTTGGTTTCCGTTTGACTGTAGACAAACACATGGAACAAGCCAAAGAGCTGCTTGAAAAACTGAAAGATCAAATCGGTGTAGAGCTGGTTGAAGAGCTGATAAACGCGAAACAAGTGGACGAAGCGGATATCGCCGAGCAGAGAGAGCGTGTAGCCAAATTAAATGAAAAACTGGAAACGCTATCCGGTTCCGAAGTGGAACAGCTTAAATCGTTGTCCGAATTTCTCGTTAAAAAGAGCGTATGGATTATGGGCGGCGACGGCTGGGCTTATGATATCGGCTACGGCGGTTTGGATCATGTCCTCGCTTCGGGAAAGAACGTTAATATTCTCGTTTTGGATACGGAAGTTTATTCTAATACGGGCGGACAGATGTCCAAAGCCACCCCGCGAGGCGCCGTGGCCAAATTTGCCGCCGGCGGTAAACCTATCCGTAAAAAAGACCTTGGTATGCTGGCCATGTCTTACGGTTATGTTTATGTTGCGCGCGTAGCCATGGGCGCCAACGATACGCATACTTTGAAAGCATTCATTGAAGCGGAACGTTACGACGGGCCTTCGATTATTATCGCTTACAGCCATTGTATCGCTCACGGATATAATCTGAAATACGGTATGGATCAGCAAAAGAAAGCGGTAGACACGGCTTACTGGCCGCTATTCAGATACAATCCCGATCTTGAAAAAGAGGGAAAGAATCCTTTCAAATTGGACTCCAAAGCGGCGAAACTCCCGTTGGAAGAGTATATTTATAATGAGACGCGATACAAAATGGTACAGAAAATGAATCCTGAAGCGGCAAAACAATTCTTAAAGGAAGCTCAGGAAGACGTTTATGATACCTGGCGTCAATATGAAACGCTCGCCAAGGCCGATTATTCCGACAAAGCGTCCGAAGACAATAAGTAATTAAAAACGGATTGAAGGCAGAGATGTTTCTATACTCTCTGCCTTTTTTATTATTAAAAATAGGGGTGAAAAATGGATTTATCAACATCATATCTTGGAATGGAGTTAAAAAATCCAATCGTTCCGGCTGCATCGCCTTTGTCTCAGGATTTAGGCATGGTTAAAAAGTTGGAAGATAACGGGGCGGCCGCCATTGTTATGTATTCTTTATTCGAGGAACAGATTAACCGCGAGGCTAATGAGATCGATACGTTCCTGATGCAAGGAGCGGACAGTACGTCTGAAGCCATGAGCTACTTTCCCGTACCCGAAGCTTTCCATAACATGCATGCCGAAGATTATCTCGAAAATATTGTAAAAATAAAAAAGGCGGTGGATATTCCGATAATCGGCAGTTTAAACGGTGTTTCGGCCGGCGGCTGGATAAAATTCGCCAAAAAAATAGAGGAAGCCGGAGCGGACGCTATTGAGCTTAATATTTATTATCTTGCGACAAATCCCGAAACGTCTTCCGACGATGTTGAAAAGATGTATATTGAGAGCTTGCGGGCCGTTAAAAAGGAAGTTTCCATACCTGTCGCTATTAAAACCGGTCCGTACTTCAGCGCTTTTGCTAATATGGCCAAAAAATTTGAAGAGAATGGCGCCGACGGCATCGTACTTTTCAATCGTTTTTATCAACCCGATATTAACTTGGAATCTTTAAAGGTAGAAGCAACACTGCAATACAGCACTTCTTATGAATCCAGACTCCCTGTTCGCTGGATAGCTATCCTACGTCCTTTTATCAATGCTAGTTTAGCGGCGACATCCGGTTTTCACAGCGGTCAGGACGTCATTAAGGCGCTTTTGGCCGGCGCGGACGTAACCATGCTGGCTTCGGCTCTCTTATCGTCTGGATGTGAAAAAGTTAAATCTGTTCTCGAAGAGATAGAAGAGTGGATGGAGAAACACGAATATGCTTCCGTTAATCAGCTTAAAGGCAGTATGAGCTATAAATCGGTAGCCGAGCCGGCCGCCTATGAGCGCGCGAACTATATGAAAACGCTTCAAAGCGTTCGTTGATAAAAAAAGCCCCGTAATCGGGGCTTTTTTATTTTCTATGAATTTGACGCTTCCAAATTTATAATTTTCTCGTTAAATTTAAGACCGCCTTTCTCCAATTCCTTCAATACCGGCGTAAATATAGCCGGATGGGTTGGAATGTGGCAGCCTGTTAAGGGCAGCCGGCCCTGTATAATCAGTTTGGCTGCAATTCCGGCAGGCATACCGACCGATTGAGCCATAGAGGTAAAACCGCCTCTTTTTCCGTAATGAATCATCGTAGAAATTATCTTCTGCTTTTTATTATCGGGAAATTCGGCGATAATTTCATGATGCAGCACTACCATATCGCGCTCCTTAGGGGTAAGTTTTAATCTTTCCGACAAAAGATGCGTTAAAACTTCTGCGGAAGTATTGGCTTCGATACCTATTTTTTCATTGGAAAAAAGACCGAGCCAGCGCATATTTTCCATTATATTGCCGGTGCGGCTGATGTTTAAAAAATTAGCCGTGCGCTGTTCAATATCGGCGCCGCTTATATTGAGCGGCAGGAACATCTCCGTTAATTCCGCGTAAGTACGCTCTTTTAAGTCCGGAATATGCAACGATTCGTTGGGCAGACCGAGCCGCATAATTTGATGCCAGGTCTCGCTCCAACCCGGATAGCGCAGTGTGCCGCGTATAACGGTTTTACTCTTTTCAAACCCATATTGTTGATACATTAACGAATCGCGGTTCGGATAAGCCTCCATCATACCCAATCCCTCTATTTCAATAGGCCAGGAATGCCGGAAAAGGTTATGATACGGAATGATTTTTATTTTATGCTCTTCAAGATATTGCGCGCCGTGTTCGCCGGCCATCACAACATTACGCGGATTCCAACTGATTAAATATTTAAAAGGATTGGTTAGGGAATCGGGCGCCGGCAGACCGCCACCGTAGGACTCGAAGCTGATTACCCGGCCATCCCGTTCATTGATGCCTTTAAGTATGGATGAGGCCGACATAATATCTATTCCAGGATCAAGACCCATTTCCGAAAGGATTAATACGCCTTTACGCTGTGCGTCGTTGGAAAGAGCGCGAATACTTTCGTTTTGATAAGACACCGATATCATGGAACGACCCTGCCGCACACAGGTAAGGGCGACAAGATATTGAAACTGCGGAGCTAAAAAATTTACGACAATATCGGCCTTCTTTATTTGCCCGGAGAGCATATCGCCGTCGTTCACATCAAAACGGATAGCGTGTCCGTGTGTATTTCTACCGACGCGTTTACTTGCCAACGTTAAATCCCGATCGGCCACGGTAATAAACCAGTCGTTATTTTTAGCGCGTTTTAACAGATAGGAAATAAGATAGGGAGCGCTGCGTCCCGCGCCGAGAATTAAAATTTTTTTCATTATAATTTCCTTATGCTTCTTGTCGGTTTTAACGTAAGTTAACGATTTAAAATGTGTAATGAAAGTGAAAACATTGTTTTTGCAGTAAAATTATTTCACTTTTTTACTTTCTACCATATGACCCAGCATTACCATGTTTCAATCCACGCACCCGCACGGGGTGCGACATTCCGACGATAGCCATATGGTCAACGCCTTCGGTGTTTCAATCCACGCACCCGCACGGGGTGCGACTTCTTGCGCTACGGGTAAGCGAACGTATATTTCATTGTTTCAATCCACGCACCCGCACGGGGTGCGACATTCCGACGATAGCCATATGGTCAACGCCTTCGGTGTTTCAATCCACGCACCCGCACGGGGTGCGACTTCTTGCGCTACGGGTAAGCGAACGTATATTTCATTGTTTCAATCCACGCACCCGCACGGGGTGCGACTGTAACAATTTTTCTTTTCCTTCTTCCTTTGGGATGTTTCAATCCACGCACCCGCACGGGGTGCGACGCGGCCACAATAGCCGATATATTATTACAGCAAGGCGTTTCAATCCACGCACCCGCACGGGGTGCGACCAAGCGACGCATCGAAAGCGCAGAACAGCGCGCTGTTTCAATCCACGCACCCGCACGGGGTGCGACAACGAACTTCCGGCACTTTTTTTGATGAAAAGCGGGTTTCAATCCACGCACCCGCACGGGGTGCGACATTAATATGTGAGTTAGAAAATAAGCCCATCCAAGTTTCAATCCACGCACCCGCACGGGGTGCGACGAAACTTATCGAAACAGAAGATTTTAGCCTTGCCGGTTTCAATCCACGCACCCGCACGGGGTGCGACCATTGACTTAGATAGGGAGCAAACAACCACAGTAACGTTTCAATCCACGCACCCGCACGGGGTGCGACTTTCGTTTTTTGCGCTATTGGCATGTATCGAAATGTTTCAATCCACGCACCCGCACGGGGTGCGACTGTAACAATTTTTCTTTTCCTTCTTCCTTTGGGATGTTTCAATCCACGCACCCGCACGGGGTGCGACCTACCATAAGCTCCGGCATTCCCATATACTTTAATGTTTCAATCCACGCACCCGCACGGGGTGCGACTGTAACAATTTTTCTTTTCCTTCTTCCTTTGGGATGTTTCAATCCACGCACCCGCACGGGGTGCGAC
>CAYRJN010000002.1:0-1592 GCA_964424545.1 uncultured Calditrichaceae bacterium | reverse complement strand
GTTTCAATCCACGCACCCGCACGGGGTGCGACAAGAATAGGCCAAATGCTTGGAAATAAATCATTAAAGTTTCAATCCACGCACCCGCACGGGGTGCGACTCGGCATTAGATATATTTATTGGCACGAGCTTACCGTTTCAATCCACGCACCCGCACGGGGTGCGACTCCTCGCTTAATTTAATTTGTTCATCGGTATACATGTTTCAATCCACGCACCCGCACGGGGTGCGACTGCAATGAAGAAGCTAAAGAAAAATTTAGAGCGCGTTTCAATCCACGCACCCGCACGGGGTGCGACTTTGTCGTTTTTGCGATTCTTCTATTACTACATTGTTTCAATCCACGCACCCGCACGGGGTGCGACATCGCAGGGCGCGAAATAACCAAAATCCCCATCAACGTTTCAATCCACGCACCCGCACGGGGTGCGACTACAAAACGACCTCCGAATTTCATATTTAACATGTTTCAATCCACGCACCCGCACGGGGTGCGACGCTGCCGAGCAGGGCGAAGAGATAACGGACATATACGTTTCAATCCACGCACCCGCACGGGGTGCGACCAAATAAAAAACGAGTTGTTTGTAAGGATTGCGCGTTTCAATCCACGCACCCGCACGGGGTGCGACAGAAATAATTTCTTCTATATCTTCTATTTCATAGTTGTTTCAATCCACGCACCCGCACGGGGTGCGACCAGGTATACGCTCAAGTGGAATTGCAGAGATAACAGTTTCAATCCACGCACCCGCACGGGGTGCGACTTAAACGTTCCTATCAATGGCCATACACTATAATGTTTCAATCCACGCACCCGCACGGGGTGCGACTTTTTTGAGTATCATACCAATTTAAAAAATGGGTCGTTTCAATCCACGCACCCGCACGGGGTGCGACACTGTAGATAACGAACCACGAGCCAATTTTACTAGTTTCAATCCACGCACCCGCACGGGGTGCGACCGCTCACCGAATTTTTCTCGATTTAGACAGAGAGTTTCAATCCACGCACCCGCACGGGGTGCGACTTTAGAATTTTCAATTTTCTTACCATTTTTATTCTCCGTTTCAATCCACGCACCCGCACGGGGTGCGACGTGCACTACTTACCATTTCATCTCTAATGTCTATCGTTTCAATCCACGCACCCGCACGGGGTGCGACATTTTCCAAATGGTTTCCATTTAACGCCTACTTCCCTGTTTCAATCCACGCACCCGCACGGGGTGCGACTCCCTTGTTTTGTCATCAAGCGGCCCCACATATTCGTTTCAATCCACGCACCCGCACGGGGTGCGACTCCCTTGTTTTGTCATCAAGCGGCCCCACATATTCGTTTCAATCCACGCACCCGCACGGGGTGCGACAAAATGTGAAGAATCGTTCCCATATCTTAATTCACGTTTCAATCCACGCACCCGCACGGGGTGCGACTTCAAAGCTGTTTGAATTGCTTAACCTAATTTCGTCGTTTCAATCCACGCACCCGCACGGGGTGCGACGAGCCTAACGAAGGACCTAGAGAATCATTTACTGATGTTTCAATCCACGCACCCGCACGGGGTGCGACTCGAAATAATCCGGAGTT
>CAYRJN010000001.1:0-59421 GCA_964424545.1 uncultured Calditrichaceae bacterium | reverse complement strand
AGGACCGTGATAGTAAGCCAGACTAAAAAAGGAATTATACGCTCTCGTTAAGGAATTAAGCAATACGAAACTATTTTCCCAACCCGTACCGAAGAAAGCAACCATGCCCGAAAGGGCCTGACGTTGCAGGGCTTCCGCCCAAATCGTAGCCGCGCCGACGCCCCAGCCATCGCTTTTGGTATATAAGGGCAAAAAACCGTTCATAATATTTATCATTGAAAATTGCGGCAGTCTGACATTTTCTGGTCTCGGATAGTTCATGGCCGTATCGGGTAAAGAGAAAATATCGGCCGCCTGAGGCTCTTTTTTTGTCCAGCGCGCATAGCGGTTATCATGAAATGATTCGCGCGGCGTAACGGCGGCGATGAGCAGGCTGTCCGCGCTAACGGATAAATAGCCTATTTTTTTAAGCGGATCAAAATAACTCAATATAATTTCATCTGCTCTTTTATCGAAAGCATGAATCCAGTAATCGTCCTGAGCATCCACCAGCGTTTTTATACGCGATGTTTGTAAATCGAAAAGAGCGAGTTGCGCTTTATTATCTACAAGACGGTTAAACAAAATATGTTCTTTATCAATCTGAAGAGGACGACGATTATCGTAAATATCGTTTGTAAGACGCCGCAGTTTACCGGTTTCTAAAAGATAAAGATCCCTGCGGCCGTTAGCGTCCTGCGCGGAAAACAGTATACCGCCGTCCGCCGAACGTTCGGGTACGCCTACCTGCATTTTTACGCTGTAAAAAGTTTTTATCGTCCCTTTATCGTAATCGTATAGCAAAAACACGGTCTCTCTATCACGGACATCCAATAATATTAATTGCCTGTTTTTTAAAAAAACGCCGTATTTAGCCTTGACCCCTGTTGTTAGTTCCGTCGTTGCAGCTTTGCTCCTATCATAAATATACCAACGGTAATCCAAACTGTTTTGATCGTTCTTAGCGCCCAGATTATAGCGCCCGTAGGCAATGAGGTTATCATCGGGACTTAATATTAGACCCGTATTATAATTGTTTCCGATGTATTCAATGGTATGCCGCTTTTTATCTTTAATCTGCACGATTGAAGCCGTTAAGTATAATTGATTGGATTGGACTTGTCTGGAAATTAAATAGGTGGAATCGCTTGCGGAAAGAGGCGTAAGCTGATATATGCGCCCGCCGAAATCGGGAAGGTCATGACCGAATTCCAATACGGGATAATCGGCAAGGCGATCGCCGTAATAGATAACCAAGTTGCGATATAATTGCGGGAATATATCTGAGACGCTTTTTTTATAAACTTTTTTAAAGGCGACGTTAAAATCATAAAACCAGCTTTGTTTATCATAATCCATTAAATTGATCAGGGAAGAGTCTCCGTATTCCGTTACGAGATAGCGAACAAAGGCGTGACCGGATGCGTACAACAATCGGCCGTCCTGAATATTATATAGGGACTGCAAATTAAATTTTCCGCTTAACAGGGCGTTTCTTAAATAAATATCGCCGCGAAAAGTATTCCAGGTTTCCGATAAATACTGAGCGACGCCTTCGTAAAACCAGCGCGGGACGTTTAGGGCGCCAATCTGCCCGAAAATTTTATCGCCGCCGCGTTTTAATTTTTTAAAAGTGATAAAATGCGCCAGTTCATGTGTTAACACCTGATTATACCAAGGGATATTGCCCGTCCACATGGGCAGATACATGGATGAAATCGTATAAATAACGACCGTATTTTCAATGGAATAACCGTTGGATATATCCATCGCGTCGGACAAGATGATTCGAGCCGGCGCTTTTTTTACATCGGAAAGGGGCAGGTTTACCATTTCGGCCAAACGGGGCAGGGCTAATTCCGCAATTTTAAGGATCGAGTCCGCTGTGCTTTCGTATCCTTCCGTAAATTCAACAGAAGCGTATTTTCCCTCTATTCGATACCAATCTGCGGCGATTGCATGCGATATAAACAAGACAACCGTTATGAATAGTAAAACGCTACGCATTCTCCTCCCCTTTCGGTAAAAAAAAATGATTTGCCCTCTATCGGCGAGAACAAATCATTTGCTTATTTTCAATTTGATATTACTACAAATTATTTAATTGGAACATCGTCGCACAAATCAATTAATATAATATACGACTCGGGCGATAAAATATTGCAATGCGTATTCATACGATTTTTGTAATACCTACTTTACAAAATAGGCGCAATCTTTTTCTTTGATTCTTCTTTTTTAAACTTTTTTATCACGCGCAAAAGATCCCGTCGCGTAATCTGCCCGATCATCCTGTTATTTTCGTCGGCAATAACCACTCTTCTGAAAAAATGAGTAAGGAACAGTTCGGCCACATGAAAAACATCCATAGTCGGTGGAGTCGTTACAACGTCTTTAGTCATAAAGTCGGCAACCGTCCCGCCAGGCAGTTCGTGATATGTGCCCGAAGTCAACAGTTTTAAACAATCTTTTTCCGATAGAATGCCGACTATTTTATTATCGCTTTCTACCACAACCGCGCTGGTTAAACCTTTATCCAGCAAAACATCAATCGCCTTATAAACATCCATTTCAGAACTTAACGTAACATACGTTTTATCCATAAAATCTCTTACTGTCGGCAGTGACATAAAACGCCCCCTCTTTTTCTTAATACATTCCCTTTTGGTCAGCTACATTAAAACGAGTTTTATAACATGCGCCCGCTATAACTTTCCATAGTTTATTTATAACTGTTTTCCTATAATAATCAAAAGCGCAGGGCAATGCAATAAAAATATTTTAATTTTCAAAACTGCGGATCTGATCGCTGATCTGTTTAATATCGCTCTGATAAGTCATAAACTTATTCGTATTTTCCTCTGTGCGCTCCGGCCTGGTCGCCAGCCAGGCTTCTAACTCTTTTTGGACCTTGTCCAATTTTTTATTAAGCTCGCGATATTTGGCAGCATCGGCTTTGGATAATTTTTTCATATATTTATTAACTTCAATATCGCGTATTTTTTTCTGATAATCGGATATTTTTGTATTGAATTCATCAAACTTTTTTAAATTTACTTCGCTCTGCTGCGGATTTGTCGCCAACCAGGCGTCGCGTTCATTCTGCGTTTTTTTCAATGCCGCCCAATATTTTTTATAAGCCTTGCCCTGTTTGGCGGATAAGGTTTTGGCAAATCGGTTAATAGAAGCCGAACTTGTTTTTAACGTCTGTTTTATTTGATCGATAAACTTTTGCGGCGTGATATCCTGCGCCGCGCCGAGCTGACCTAATTTGCTTTTGCCGTCGGAATCCAATAAAATGAACGTGGGATAACCGCGCACGCCCATCTCCATTTGCAGCGATTGATTACGTTCTTTGTATTTATCGGGCACAATGCTTTGATCCTTCGGAAAATCGAGCGTTACCAGAACCAGATTTTTTTTGGCGTAATCTTGCCACTCTTTTTGACTGAAAACTTTTTCCTGCATTAATTTACACCAAACGCACCAATCGGAACCGGTAAAATTCAAAAACAGGGGAAGATTCTTGGATTTGGCCAATTTAACGGCGGCATCATAATCCATCGTCCATGCGCCGAGCTTAGCGCCGTTTTTCATTACCTGCCCTATAGAAACCGTCGCGAGCAGCGTAAAAATCATCAATAATGACAATAAAAAACGTTTCTTATTCATTTAAAACCACCTTACATAACTTAATTTACTTACCTGTTTATTTATTTTTTTGTTAGACGTTGTAACGAAAAAAATGTTGCAAATATTCTCCATTTTGTAAATTAAACAAAAATTTTTAAATTAGACAAATTAATTTTTATGCGTAAACCAAATTAACCTGACAATTAGCGTAACGGAGAACATTAATATGAAAACTGTTTACATAGCTCCGTCCATCTTATCCGCGGATTTATTAAAACTGAAAGAACAAGTGCGGCTTGCGGAGGAAAACGGCGCTGATTTTATCCATGTAGATGTTATGGACGGACATTTTGTACCCAATCTCACATTCGGCCCGAATATGGTTAAGGCTTTAAAACGTTTTGTTCAAACGCCGTTGGACGTTCATTTAATGATCTCCAACCCCGATTTTTACATAAAAAATTACGCCGCAGCCGGAGCGGATATTATCACCGTGCATGCGGAAACTTGTGCGCACTTGCACCGCACTATTCAAAGTATCCACGCTCTCGGTAAAAAGGCGGGCGTATCGCTAAATCCGGCTACGCCACTCGCCATGGTCGAAGAGATTATTTGTGATTTGGATTTATTGCTGATCATGACCGTCAATCCGGGTTTCGGTGGACAAAAATTTATCCGCAAGGGTTTGGATAAAATTGCCGCGGCGCGCGCTATGATAGCGGAATGCGCTAAAGATATTTATCTTGAAGTGGACGGAGGGATTAACACGCAGACTGCTCCGGAAGTCGTCGCGCAAGGCGCCGATGTTCTCGTAGCCGGCAACGCCGTTTTCGGACAAGATGATATCCCCACGGCCATCAGGGCGATAAAGGAAAGCGTTAAATAATTGTACAGGAATTTCAAAAAATACCAAATTTCAGATTTTTTTATTTATTTTTGTATTATTCTCAATTTCGTAATTTACTAAATTATGCATCGTTCACATAGGCCATATTTTAGATTCCTCCTTTCGAAGGAATGACAAAGAGTCTCTCCACTGCTTTCATTCCCGATTCCGTATAGACGGGACGGGGGTCTGAAAGCTTGCCATTTTGTCACTTTTAGATTATCCCGTTAAATCGGACAAAGGCGCCACCATGTCGTTCGCTATGGTCTTTATTAATTAATTTACAAAGCAATATTCGAATTTGTTCTTTCAAATTCTATAAAACATAGCTATTCCAATGCTGGGCACAATAGAAGGCTTGGGAACAATATTCCAAAAGTCTGATGATTTCTTTATCTTTTCATTATGGGATAATTGGACAATAAGACCCGCATCAATTTCTATCCCAATTTTTTTTGAAATATTGAAATCTCTACCAATCCGTGAATTTAAATATACATATTTATCAATTATTGTTTCCGTTTCATCTAAGAGATACACCAACCCGAATCTCGCATACCAAACGCGTCTCGTTGATAACGTAGATATTCCACTAAAGTGATAATATAAATCGCCTGAAAAGCAAATCATTTTTTCATCGGTAGGCCAAGATCCGATCCTGATACCAAATTGTGTTTGATTGTGCTGAAAATTTATACCCGCATTTAAAAATTCAGGTATTCCAACCCCGGCTAATATATTTATTTTGTTTTGAGCGAGCGCTTGATAGCTATTAAATATTAAGAGCACAGCAATCAAAAGCAATAATCGAAATAATTTAATACGACTTTCCATTATATTACATCTCCTTTATTACTTATTGAGAAATTTATAACTGTAAACATAACGAACAGGGCACATGGGATGAGTGCGCTTGATAAACTTCCAAAATACAAAGAACCTTGACATGCGCTCTGTCCACCGTTTGAGCTTGGCCGCCAAGTACGCGGGATTTCTCCGGCTTGAGCAATTTGTTATCTGCTATATCGCTCCCTCAGTTTGTGATTAATGAACATGGATCATGAACCGGCGTCGATTTTCAGTTTCTGCGCTTAGCGCCAAGTTACCAGTTAATTGACATCGATTTCATGTTTTTCATTGTCGACACCAGCTTGTTTCAATTCATCGATATGGGACTGTGCATTTTTCGCCCATTCATTGTACGCGTCTTCAAGGTCTTTCCTGTCCGCTGAGACGGAAAGTAGACGTTCCCATTGGTCTGATCGGTACCATGCAAAGCCTTTCTTCATGCCTATTGCTTACCACCTTTCTTCTGCATATAACGACCAAGCTCACCTGCTGCATGGAGCAGAGCGAAACAGCGCGGAAAGCGGCCGGCTGCAGCGAGTTTTATGATTAAATTTCTTATACCTTCACTTCCCTATATATTTTCTCAAAATTAGAGATTGCTTCTCGTTGTTCATATTCTTCATCGATTTCTTCTTCATCTTCTCTGGCATGCAAGAGCCACAAATAACTATAAAGTTTTCTTGAATAATTCTTTAATTCCTTTTCAATTTCTTCGTTTTGGGAACTATTCTTAAAACCATCGGCAATACTCAATATTATTATTTTTAAAATAGGGAAAAATTCGGTTTCGTCATCAAGTCCTTCAGCCTCATAATACTCAAAAAATCGCTTAATGATAGATTTCCCGATTGATATTGCTTCTTCATCATTCTTTTTCATTTTTACCTCCTAATAATTAGAACTCACCAAAACGCCCGATAGTCAAGTATAAAATTATGTGTAAATTATTTCCTAACCCAGGACCCAGCGGGGTAGCCGAAATGGAGCGTAGCGGAATGCAGGCTATCCCGCTTGCGCCAACTGCGGCAACTCCTGATCTTTGTTATCTTTTAATAAACTCATATCTAAATATCTATTTCCTGATCTCCACTGCTCTGATTGTTCCATACACAGCGTTCCAAACAATCGTAAACAAGATTCTTCATTGAGATATTTTCAAATAACACGGCAAAAAATGACGCTTCTACAGAATAAAAGAAGCGGACGCGGTATTGCGGTCTCGTTAAAACATTATCATTTTCGTTTTAATACAAGAGCCGTTCGTGCGGGTATGTACAGTTTAAGGAAATTTCGAACGGTATTATTTTCTTTATGAGGAATTGTAATATAAGGAATATTTTCATCAATCCGGTCATGTCCGGCAAACTCGGGAGAATCGCTGTTTAAAACAAGGTAATATTCTCCCGGCAAAACCTCGATGCCATAATCGGTGAACGAAACAGTCGGATTAAAATTAAAAAAGAAAAATAACCCGTTACGCTCAAAAGCCATTATTTTATCGTTATCGTTAACTACCAGCTTATTGGGTAGCGCGTCATAAAGTCTGTTATCTTTAACGAGGCGAATCATAGCGCGATCAAACATATTCAAATAAAAATAATATAAATCCTTGCGTTCCGATAATGACCATTGACGACGGGCGTACTTATAAGACCAATTATTGCCTTCCCTCGGAAAATCAACCCACTCGGGATGCCCGAATTCATTGCCCATAAAATTAAGATAGCCGTTTGCCGCCGTAGCGATCGTGGCAAGCCGAGCCATTTTATGTAAGGCCACGCCTCGCTCTACGATTAGATTATTTGAATTTAGCGACATGGCATAATACATCGCTTCGCCGATCATACGAAAAATGGCCGTTTGTCCTCCTACGATTGCCTGGTCATGACATTCAAGATAGCTAACGGCCTGTTCGTCGAGACGGCGGTTAGTCAATTCATGCCATAGTGTATTTATGGGCCATTCCTCATCGGGTTTATCGAATAATTTAAACCAGTAATCGGTTACGCCCATGGCCAGACGATAATCGAAACCGCAGCCGCCGTCTTCTGTCGGCGCTCCCAATCCCGGCATACCGCTGACATCTTCCGCTATCGTCACAGCTTGCATTTTAACGGCATGAATGACTTTATTAGCCAAAGCCAAATAGGTATAGGCGTCTTCGTCAATCCGATCGTTAAAATAATCGCCGTATGATGTAAATGTATAATTCAATCCGTGATGTTTATACAGCATGCTGGTAACGCCGTCAAAACGAAATCCGTCCACATGATATTCATCAATCCAGAATCGGCAATTGGATAAAAGAAAATGTAACGCTTCCGGTTTGGCATAATTAAAGCAGAGTGAATCCCAAGCCACATGCTGTCCACGTTCTCCGTCATGGAAATATTGATAAACCGTGCCGTCAAATTTCGCTATCCCTTCCACTTCGTTTTTGACGGCGTGGGAATGCACCAAATCCATAATAACGCGTAAACCGAGCGCATGCGCTTCATCAACAAGCGCTTTAAATTCGTCGGGCGTGCCGAAACGAGAAGCGATGGAAAAAAAATTAGCCACATGATAACCGAATGAACCGTAATAGGGGTGGCTCATCACAGCCATTAACTGAATAGTATTGTATCCAGACCGGACAATTTTGGGTAAAATAAAATTTTTAAATTCGTTGAAGGATGTTATGCGTTCTTCTTCGCCGGCCATACCCACATGGGTTTCATAGATCAGAAGCGGCTCATCCGATTTTGGAGCAGTGTTTTTGAAACGGTACGGATTATCGGGATGCCAAACTTGGGCGCTAAAAACGAGGGATTGCGAGTCTTGCACTACAAAACGAGCGTAGGAAGGGATGCGGTCGCCGCGGCCGCCCTGCCAATGAACGCGCAAACGATAATACTGTCCATGCGCTATGACATCATGGGGAAGATTAATTTCCCAATCGCCTTTTTCATTAATCCTTTGCAGTTGAAACTCCGCTACTTCCTGCCATAAAGAAAAATCACCCACCATAAATACGGCCGAAGCGTTAGGCGCCCACTCCCTAAAAACCCATTGTCCCTTTTTATAATGCAAGCCGTAATATTCGTGTCCCGACGCAAAATCCGCCAGACTTATTATATCGCCGGTTAAACGCTTTTCCGCCTCGATAATATTCTTTGCCCTGTATTCGATATGAGCTTTATAAGGCGCAAGCCAAGGGTCATCCAACAAGGGACGGGTTTTATTAAGAATTATTCTTCGTTTTTTCATATAAACCTTAATGCATTTTATCGGGACCAACCGGAGCTAAACTTCTCGTATTAGTAAACCAAAGGCCGTTTTAACATGCTTTCGTAAATATCAATATAATGCTGCGCCGTAACATCATGATTAAATCGTGCTTTGGCTTCTTTCATAATTCTGCCGATCTGTCGGTTTTTCACCTCTTCAGGCATCTTATAAAACTTCATAGCCTCGTCTATACCCCAAAAGAGGGCATTGGAATCGTAATCTTTAAAAATAAAACCGTTGCCTTTTTCATTTTCAAGATCAAGATGTTCCACCGTATCATGCAGCCCGCCCGTATCATGCACAATAGGCAGCGAGCCGTATTTTTGTGACACCATCTGCGGCAATCCGCACGGTTCAAAAAGAGAGGGCATCAACATAAAATCCGATGCGGCATAGCCCTGGTGAGAAAGTATTTCATCAAAATCAACTACGCAAACCCGCTCATAAAAGCCGTGGAAACGAACGATTTCTTGAAACGAGCTTTGATAACTGCCGTTCGCTACAATAGCAATCTGCAAATTTTCATCCCAATATTTGGAAACCACACGGTACATAATATCGGCGAGAAGCTGACATCCTTTTTGTACCGGATCCAACCTCGACGGCCAAAAGAAAATGGGCGCTTCCACATCCTGTTTCAATCCGGTGCGCAGTTGAAAGGCCGTTTTATTCTTCTTTTTATTTTCGGCAAAATTATCGACGTTATAATTAAATAAAATATGGTGATCTTTTTCGGGATCAAGGCCTTCGTCAGGGGCATTAAGGATTCCCGCTGCGCAGTTAGCATTTTTTTTTGCGCTCATTTCAGCTCGGATATAATCGGGGATAAAAGTATGCCGTCCTTCCACGACCTCATTAAGAAACGTGGGGCTGACCGTATTGATATAATGGGAGGCAAAAATACCGCTGGTCAACAAATCCACGCGATTGGTACCTCTACTCTCCTCGTAATTATAAGGCGGACGTTCGTAATAAAGGTAATTCCAGAATTCCGCAGCATCTATGCCGCGATCTTCAATGAAATCTAACGTTAATTTATGGGTATGAATATTATGAACCGTAAACAGACTCGGTATGCCGAGACGGCGGGCAAAAGCGGGGATTAAACCCGTCATCCAATCATTACAATGGATTATATCCGGTTCTACTTTAGGGATGATATTATTAATAACTTCGCGTTGAAAAGCCAGCGCAAATTTTAAGCTGTCTTCTTCATAATTACTATAAACCGAATCACGATAATAAAAGGCGCGATCTTCAGCAAGGTGGACGCGTTTATTGGAAAGATGCGTCATATAAAGTCTTAATTCGCTGTCGATCATACGACCGACGTCGATATTAAACATTCTGCGATAATGAGGTAATGCTACGTGTACATCCGCTCCTTGTTTATAGAGAGCCGATACAAGCGACGCCGATACGTCGGCCATACCGCCGGCCTTTGCCCGCAACACGTTAGACATATTACCCATTCCCTGCGGAAGGTATGTAATTTCAGGAGTTACAATTAATATCCTTACATCCCGTTTTTTTACCGAAGATGCTTTATTCATCTCAAATCCTCCCGATGAGTTTAACGGCTCTGTTCCCCCGCATTTATTAAATTAACGGACGTTAATCGGACCAGCAAATAAATCCGGGTTTACTGTTTTTCCAGGCTATTCCGTGCGGCGTGATTCGACATGTCAATCCGAAACGACCGGTCGTATCGCATTTTAATTTATATTTATACAAATAACCGCCTCCCCCGAGGTCTTCGGCCATTTCCATATTATCCGTACTTCCGTTGTGCACTTTATTACGACTGTCCACCTGACCATAATAGACTTGAACATCCACTTCATCCGGCCTTAGTCCGTTCAAATAAGCCTTGGTTGTCACCTCAAATATATCCCCCACATGAATATTATTCAAATCTCCTTCAACAACGGGCGCGTCAATATGAACTTTATCAAAATTGTCGACCAATCGTTTTTTCTGCTGAACCAATTTTCTGGCCTGCTCAAAATCATTTTCCAGTAATTCGTCAAAAGTTTGTTTAGCCGGTTGATAAAACTTTTCATTATATTCGTTTACCATGCGTAAAGTAGAAAAAGTATCCAAAGCCATGATAATCGATTCTTTCATTTTCTGAATCCAGCGTACGGGAAAAGTGCCTTCGGGACGATCATAAAAACAGGGAATAATTTCATTCTCCAATAAATTAAAAAGCGCATTGGCTTCATATTCGTCGCCATCCTCGGCATTGTCGTAATTTTCGTTGGTGGCGATTGCCCAACCTCTTTCCGGCGTGTAGGCCTCCGCCCACCAGCCATCGAGAATACTGCAATTGATTACGCCGTTAGCCGCGGCTTTCATTCCCGAAGTTCCGCTGGCCTCCATCGGACGACGCGGCGTATTTAACCAAATATCTGCGCCTTGCACCAAATCCTGCGCTAAAGAGGTATCATACCCTTCGAGAAAGATGATTTTTCCCCAAACTTCCGGTTTGCGTGAAAATTGAATTAACTGTTGTATGATCTTCTTCCCTTCGTCGTCGGCGGGATGGGCTTTACCGGCGAAGATAAACTGCACGGGACGCTCCGGATTGGTAAGCAATGCCTCAAAACGTTCGGGATTGCGCAACAAGAGCGCTCCGCGTTTATAAGTAGCAAAACGACGGGCAAAACCGACCGTTAACACATTGGGATCAAGCAATTTAACATCATGCAGATGCGAATGGGAAAAAGCGCTGTTGCCCGCCTGCTTTTTTATATTATCTCTGGAATGTTTTATTAAAGTATGACGGCACATTTCGTGCGCCATCCACAATTCTTCATTGGGAATATTTTCAATAGCTTCGCGCAGACGTTTTTTATTTAAGCTTTCCAGCCAGCCGAAATCCATAAAACGGTCGTATAAAATCCTTTTACGACGCGCCAGCCAGGTGGCGATATGCACTCCGTTAGTAATGTGAGACATGGGGATTTCTTCCAATGCGCGTCCTGGCCAAATATGCTGCCACATCCGGCGCGAAACTTCGCCGTGTAATTTACTTACGCCGTTGCAATAATTAGACATACGGAAACCCAAAACAGTCATGGACATTTCTTTTATATCTTTATTTTCCGGCGGCAGGCCCCATTGTATTATTCTTTCGGTATCCAGTTTAATGTCATCCTGCAAGGCCTCGAGATAAGGTTTCAACAACTTAATATCGAAGGCTTCATTACCGGCCGGCACGGGCGTATGTGTCGTAAAAACGTTGGTTCTCCAAACAATTTCCAAGGCCGCCTCCGAATCGAGCTTATATTTTTCCATAATATGCGGTATACGCGCCAGAGATAAGAATGCGGCATGTCCTTCGTTCATATGGCAGACAGCCGGTTCATATCCCAGCTGAACAAGAGCGCGATAACCTCCGATTCCAAGAAGCAGCTCCTGCTCCAATCTCATTTTGCGATCACCGCCGTAAAGCCTGCTTGTAATTTCCCTGAATTCCGTCGGATTTTGCGGAAGTTCCGTATCTAACAAATAAAGTTCCACATTGCCCACTTCCAATTTCCAAACGGAAGCAATGATTTCGCGATCGAGCAGACGCACTTTGACGAATAATTCGCTGCCATCTTTATTCATTGCCCTAACAAGAGGCATATTATTGATCTCATTCTCGGGATAACGTTCCCGCTGCCAGCCGTTATGATCGAAAAACTGTGTAAAATAACCTTGATTATAAAGCAACCCAACGCCCACAATCGGTAATTTCAAATCAGATGCCGCTTTTAAATGATCGCCGGAGAGGATACCGAGACCGCCGGAATAGAGATTTATACTTTGATGAATGCCGTATTCCATGGAAAAATAGGCAATAACCTCTTCGTCCTTTTTTTCGGCCGAATTAAGCACCTTGTTTTCAAAATCCGCTTTAACGCGCTTTAGCTGTCTAAGATATTCTTTGTTTTTTGAAAGTTCTTCGAGACGCTCCTGCGGCACCATATTGAGCAGACGGCGGGCATTATTACCGCTTTTGCGCCATAAAATAGGATCAATACGCGCAAATAAATCGAGCGCGTTGGGCTGCCACGACCACCACATGCTATACGAAAGTTGTTCTAAAAAGATTAATTCCTTAGGTATTTTTGGCGCTACGTTAAAAAGCTGTAAACTTCTCATATATATATCTCCGTAAATCATAAACGTATTAACTGATTTTGAATTCACCGTATGTTACAAAGTCAAATTCACACTCTTATTTCTGCATGGTAAAATACTAAATAAAAACAAATTACAAAAGATTAATTAAAAATAAAATGGATTTTCTTTTTGCCGAAGACATAAGAAAATCCATTTTAATAATTCACAAAAAATTTTCCTTATAAAAGGACGAAGCGTTGCCGCAAACCGTTTTATTTTACATGAAGCACGCTGTTCAAAGTGCCGAGATCATTCGCTTCAAAATCGGGGTTATTGGGATCAACCATCCATTCGCCGTCGACACAAAATTTATATTCATAGGTACCCGGCGCAAGCAACATCGTAACCTTATAAACGCCGTCTTTTTCTTTCAAAACCTTCTTGCCTTCTTCCCAATTATTAAAGCTGCCGGCTATGGAAATCTTTTTCCCGGAATCCGCTTCAAGGGTAAACGTTACCCTTTTTTTCCCTTTATTTGCACTTGACGTTTTTTTTGCCATTTTATATTCCCTCTCTTCATTGTTGAATGATTTTATCCTTACTGCTTAGAACGCCAAAGATCATAAAAAATTTCTGTTTTTCCAAATAAATTATCAATATAAAAGAAAAAACTAACATTATACTGCATCTATTAACAAATATAAGAGGTTAAAACGGTAAAATAGTGCTCTGGAAAATGCTGAATCAAGAATATGACGTTGCAAATTAATCGTATAAGAATTTCAAAAAATAACATATTTCGGTCATTTTTAATATCATTTTAAACTTCATCTTTTTTGTATCAGCTCTATTTCAGATTGTCCGATTAAATCAGCATTGAAAAAATAATATATCATACAATTATTCCAACAGGTGCGCCCCCCCATTGTTATTCCCGCATGTTTTAAACGCGAATTTTATCCTCTCATTCAGAATTCAGATTATCCGATTCATCGGAGAATGACACTTTGACGATTCTACCCGCACTTTTTTATTAATCACTTTGCAAAGCTATGTTCTTAATTTCATCGTTTGCAAGAGTAAAACCTAACTTTTCCTTTAGTCGCTAAATTGCATGTCCTTTTGGCAATACAAGCACTTTCGGAATACGCACGTGGGCATTTTGTTGTAGCGTCCATAAGATTGTTTCGGCTATATCGTCTGCCGTCAAGGGATCGTGAATACCAAGAGAGTGCATCGGATGTACATCCCAATGACGATGCAGCTCGGTTTTAACCAGACCGGGTTCAACGCACGTAATCTTTATATTTGTTTTTGCCAATTCCATGCGCAGCGCTTCCGACAATGCCTCAACGGCAAATTTCGTTCCGGCATACGCGCCGGCCGTTTCACGCACTTTTGTCCCGAGAATACTGGTGATATTAACCACATGTCCCGCATTCTGTTTTTTGAAATACCTCAAAAACAGATAAGTAAGCCTAAATGTTGCATCAATATTTATACGAATCATATCGCTTACTTCGTCTAAATCAATTTCTTCTATGGCGCCTGCTGTCATAATACCGGCATTATTAATCAATATATCGCAGCGGCCGAAATGAGACAAACTTTCTTCAAGAATTCTTTCCGGAACGCCTTTTTTACTAATATCGCCGACAATGGGTTTACAGCCTAAATTGCGACAAATTTTCAGTAATTTTTCTTCATTTCGCCCATTTAATGTCACATCATATCCATGATTTAATAATTTTTCGGCCGTACTCAAACCGATGCCGCTTGTGCCGCCTGTAATAACGGCAACTTGTTTTTTCATTGTTCATGATTCATCCTTTCCGCTCAAAATATGATAAACCCGATAAAATTCCGTTACACCCCAAGCCTGTGCCCCGCAACCGCGCAATTGATGCGGACTATCGCCGTCCAAAATCTCCGGAATTTGTCCTATACACCCTTTTTCCACAATAGTCTTTGCGGATAACAACAAGGAAAGCGCGCGCTCCCGTGCAGACACGCCGCATACTTTATAAAGCGCTTCGCAATAGGAAGGGAACGGCCAAGTCCAGGCGGTACCGTTGTGATAGGCTGCTTTACGGCGCGTATCTTCATCTCCTTCATAGCGCCCCCAATAGGGCCGTTTGGGATCGTTAAGCAACATACCGTCGCGATAAATCGGAAGTAGCATTTTAACTTCTTCATCGGCAAGGGTGCGGATAGCCCCGGGAATCAACAGCTGTTCGCAGGCATTTATTACGGCAATTTTTTTATCCTTCTCGATCAAAATATCCAATGTAACGGCAAAAAGCTGATTGGGACGGATGGCGTCTCCCGCAACGGAATCGCTTGCTTTTTGACCGGGGCCGGCATGCAGACAATCCGCAAGACAGTTTTTATCCTCCAACCAAAAATATTTTTCTATGGACGTCGTAACTTTTTCAAAGAGGACTTTCCATTGAGATGCATAACGGCTCATAAAGCGCAGCGCCGAAGCCCAAAAAACCTGAATTTCAATCGGGTAACCTTCGCGCGGCGTGCCGGCAGGATAGTTCGTATCCATCCAGGTATAATGCGCGGGACTAAACACCAGTCCGCTCTCCTCATCCGTTTTTATACCATTGGACGTTCCGTCTCTATAATGAGACAAAATCGAATCAAGAACCTGCATAAGATTGCGTTCTCCGCATTTTTCCCGTAATATTTTGTCATCGCCCTTGGCGGCAATATAATCTTCCACCGCGATAAAGAGCCATAGCGGCGCGTCGCTCGTTTCCCGATTGGAAACATCGCCGCCGCGGATGACATTAGGAATGGTTCCGTTCTCCTCAAAAGAAGCAAATTGTAAAATAATATCGCGGCTCTCGGTTAAAAAACCGGCACTGATCATACCGCGCAAAGCAATTAAAGTATCACGGCCCCAATCCAAAAACCAAGGATAACCGGCAATCACGGTTTTAAAACGATCGCGCTTAACGATAAAACGCCGCATAGCCTCTCGCATACTCTTTTCGATTGTGTTTGCGCTCTCTATCCCTTCCTGTGGCAGGGGAAACCTATTTTCTTTGGGCATATCAAGCGTAGGGTTATAAACCAAAGCGGTCAATATATTTTTCTCCCCACCCTGCAAATAAAATTCAAAATATCCTGGACTAAATAGATCGCCGTGATCTTCCAAACCGCGTTCATTTTCTTCTTTATAAAAAACCATATATCGCCATTCCGGCTGCATAACAAAGCGGCTGTTTTCAACGCAAATTTTTAATCGCCTGTTTTTATCAGGCATAAAAACAAAGCGCCCGTCTCCGGCCTCTACCGCTTGTGGAAAATGATTTTCCGCCCCCAAATACGCTTTGGTTGTTTCATGATTAATGCGGTCTTCAATATCCGGCCGTAAAATCAATTTAACGGGGATATCATCCTCCAAAGGGTTTTGACGATTGCTTGGCGCCGCGGGACGTTCAAATATAAAACGCACCGCGTTATCATGCGGCGACATCTCAAAACGGATATTTAAATTTACCGTTTTACCCTGCCCGACAGATAGGTTAAATTGCCACTGCGCCGTATTATCGGTTTCGGCAGTAAAACTTTCTAAAAAAGAGATATTTATCTCCTGAGAATAATCGTTATGCACCAGCCAGGCACGGCAGCGCGTAAACATCACACGACGGTCGACCGGATAAGCGTCATGACAATTAGCTGCCAGTATAGCGTCGTATTTACTATGCAGATATCCCCATGAAGCGCGTATTTGACTCATTCCTCCCAAATCGTTGGATGCAATCGTATACACATTGTTTTCCGTAATTTGCCGCCTTGTAAAGCTGTTTTTAAATTGGCTCTGCGAATCGGCGGGCAACAACAAAAGCTCGCCGCTCATACGGTTAGCGCGTTCTTTTTCAAAAACGACAATATTTATGCGGTATGATTGCGCTTGAGTCAACTTATCATCGATACGGCTGAAAATACCGTAATACTTTCCGTTAAGCGCAAATCCGTTTACACTTTCCTTAGTCGTATCGCCTTTTTTTATTTCCGCCTTAAATGGCAAGGAACTTTCTATTAACAGTAAATCATTTTGCGGTAAAGGAACGATGCGTTTGTTATCCCGATAAGGACGCCAGCGCGTTAAGGGGGGAATCATTTTATTTGAAATTTTTTGCCAAAACAGACGTGGATTTTTAGAAAGCGTATCAATAAAGGATTCGATATCAAAATCTTGCGGCAAAATATAATTGTTATATTCCCGATAAATCTTTAAAATTTGAGCCTTTAAATATTGTCGCTGCCACGGTTCGTCGGTATGAATATATTTTTTTGATACAATCCGCCTTTCCAAATCCTTGAGCGCCGTTTCATCGCTAGTTAAACACAACGCCTGATACGCCGATAATTTGGTAAAAAGCAAATGCTCCCTCTTATTAAAAACCAATGATACGCCCGAAAGGAGGTCATAAGCCTTTAAATTTTCTGCAGAAAAATCTTTTTCGTCCCACAGCGCCTCGGCTTCACTATCACCGTTTAAATTGATCGCGACAAGCAGTTTTACCCCTGCAATTTCTCTTAAGAACACAAGCGTATTATCTTGCCCTTTATTAACAAAACGGATTTTAGCTTGATGATAAAAAAGCGGATTTGAGACCAACAGCGTTTGCAAACGGCGAATATAATCAACCAAATTGGTTGCGGCGCCCCAATTAAGCGCAGAAGCCCCGTGTACATCCACCTTTTCCCGCGCCAGCCATTCCACGCCGTTTGTAATACCGAAAGAACCATTGTAAGAGAGCATGGCGCTTAATGTAATACGCATTTTAGCGTATGAAGGCGTTACGGATGCCAAACGATTATTATCGTGCGTCTCCGCATAATGAATCATCAAACCGGCTTCGTTATTTATACGGTTGCAATAATTAAAATAATTTTCAATTTGCACGCGATCGTAATTTTGAAAAAGTTCGGAATAAGCCCAATTTAATCCTTTGGATTTAAGCAGTTCTTCCTGCTTTTCCAATAACCCGCCCAGCCCTTCCAACAGCAGAACGGCTTCGGGGTATTCCATACGGATTTTGGCGTTGATATACTCCCACGCTTCAAACGGCAGCTTATAACCCGCATCGCAGCGGAAACCGTCTACGCCGAGACGCAGCCAATAGAGAAAAACTTCAGCCATATATCGGTATACTTCGGGATTTGAATAGTCGAGCTGCGATAGATCCGACCACACGATGCCCCATGCGCCGGGACTGACAAATCCATCATCTTTATCTTTTACAAACCAATCGGGATGCTGTGAATGCAGACAGGATGCCCAGCCGGTATGATTTACGGGAATATCCATGAATATCCTTGCACCGCGGGCATGGACGGCATCCACGAGTTCTATAAACTGACCGAGAGGCGTTGTTTTTTTGTCGAATTCCGCCAGTGCCGCATCAACGGAAAAATAATCAAGCGAGGCAAAGGCGCTGCCGAATCGCCCCATGCGTCCGTAAACCGTAGGCGTGGGATGAATAGGCAGCAATTGAATAATACGACTGTTAAGAACGCCGATTATAAAATCGAGATGTTGGATAACGGAACGAAAAGTTCCCGAAGGGGGAATAACCGTGTAACCCTCTTCATCGAGCCGCCGAATAGTCTGTTCGTGTTTGTCGTCGGATTGCATTTTATTCATATTCGGCCCGAATTGGCGTACAAACAGAGAATAAAGCATATTGGCGCCTACATTGCGCGCCGCTTCCACTTTAAATGTAATATTATCTCCTTCAGCCCAAAGAGGGTTATGTTCGCCCTCTTTTAAAAACCATATTTTTGCGGAAAATACGCCCGGTTCCGTTAGAGCAATAGTAAGGGAGTAGCGTTTATCGCCGGAAAATTTCATGGGGATATCATACCAATCGTTGCCGCTCTGCTCTTTTCTATTTTCCAAAGAGTCCGTAATTTCTCTATAATATTCAAGTGATTTATTTATATTGCTGCGCAGGTAGGCCGTTCCCTTAATCTCCGCATTTATGCGTAGCTCAAAGGTAATGGTATCGCCGCAGTATAGAATCCTTCTATCAGGATAAACATATTGTATTAATTTCACTTTGCTCTCGAAGTTAATAAATCGACAACTATTAAACCAATAAACCAAACAAAAGAAGCGTCTATTCCAATTTGCAAAAGAGAGAGAAAGAAAGCAATATTATTATTTCCCGTTTTGGCCTTTTTGGAAAAAGAAACTATGGAATCCTTAAATTGGATGAAGGAGAATATGAAGTAGAAAAATAAGTAATTGGTATTTTATCAATATGGTTCTTTCGCATTTTGAGTGGATAACTAAGTCTACAGATAGTATTAATGCTTTTTTAGTAAATTTTTAACTTTTCTTACGAATAGACATGTGACTGACATACAAAACATCGAGATGCTTAGCATGATTGTCATTTCCACTGTAGTTCCGATGTTTCTTATCGTAAGGAAATGGAGGAATCTTAAAAGTCCTCTGTTCCCCAAAAGCAGATGATTTTAGGCCGTTTTCGCCTTTAAGATTTCTCTCCCTTCCGACCATCCGGAATCGAAATAATAATTTAGATCATCAATTTCTATGTTCTTTTCAATGAAATATTCTTAATATCCTCCGCCACATAGTCCCCTTGATCCGTTAAAATTTGTTTTGATTTAATAATAATCGTAAATATATTTACAATAAACGAAACCGTCTATTTTCCATGGGGGAATATAAAATGAAAACAAATTATACACTGATAACCGGCGCCAGCGAAGGGATCGGTTATGAATTGGCCGAGATTTTCGCCGAAAAAGGACATAACTTACTGTTAACGGCAAGGAATGAAGATAAATTAAAAAAGATACAAAATTCATTAAGCGCCGAATATAAGATCAATATTGAAATTATTACCGCCGATTTAAGTATAGCGCAAAGCCCGCAAAAGATTTTTAATTTCACCTATAAGAGAGATATTTTTGTTGATATTTTAATTAACAATGCCGGTTTCGGCTTATACGGCCGCTTTTCGGAAACGGATTTTGACATCGAAAGATCAATGATAAACTTAAACATCACAGCCTTAACCGAATTATGCAAATTGTTTATCCCTGCGATGATTAAAAAAGGAAGCGGAAAGATCATGAATGTCGCCTCCACAGCAGCTTTTTTCCCCGGCCCGCAAATGGCTGTTTATTATGCAGGGAAAGCCTATGTGCTCTCTTTTAGCGAGTCTTTAAGCGCGGAACTTGCGCAGAATCATATTTCCGTTACGGCCTTGTGTCCGGGACCCACACGCTCGCAGTTTATGGAACGCGCCCACATGAGCGCTTCGAAATTATTAAACAATCCGCTGATGCGCATGATGTCTTCCACGGAAGTTGCCCGTTATGCTTATAACGCGTTGATGAAAGGGAAAACCGTAGCTGTTCCGGGTTTAACAAATAAAATACTTACCTTCGCTCCGCGATTTTCTCCGAAAGCGGTTCTTCGTTTTACAATGAAGAAATTAATGGGCGCGCGCCGGTAGAGGGAATCATAATTAAATGAAAAACTTGAATTATAGCAAGTCAGACCATATCTTTGTTGCCATTACATTGTTACTGTTTTTTACAGTAAGATTACTATAAATAAAGACTTTGTATGCTGACAAAATTACTACTGCGGCAACCGCTTCATATTATACAGTCGCTCTCAATCGTAAGCAAACTTGAGATTTCTTTTATCGGAATCACCCTTTACGCTTATCTAACAGAGCGATTATATTATTTAATACTGCAATGGAAGAATTTTGAATTATTGCATCTTATTCAGACACGCTCTGTCGTTTCTTCCATCCATATTATACTGTTCCTAATGGCCGCCCCTTTTATATTTAGACGACTAATTCCACGTCAAAAAACGCTGTTGCCCTTTTACTCTCTACCTCTCGAAAACAAAGATGTAATAACGGTCGGCGCTTATTATTTTTTTAAATATCTTTTAATCATTCCCCTTTTTTTTTCACCCCTTTTAAGCGCATTAATCCTCCTTGATGCACTGTCGGGAATATATACGCTTTTTATTATCATTTTCGCGGCCGTTACTATTTTTTTTACAGGTTTATTCGATTTGAATGTTAGCAGCGAGAAATCTTTAATCTACAAAAGAACGATAATTTATCTATTTATTTATATTCTTTTTGTTATTGTTAATCTATTTATATTCAAATCAACACTACCCGTAAATTTTATTTTTTTCAGCGGGTTGTTGTTTCTCACCTATTTTAAATTTAAAAAAAACAGCTGCCTGTACATTGATATAATTCTCCCTTTTAATCAGAACAGACCCGTCGGGAATACAAAAATAAAAAATCGAATTAGCTTATTTTCAAGAATCTTCAACAATAGCCTGCGGATTTTGTTTAATAAAGAGCTATTAAGTTTATGGAGAAATCCGGGATATAAAAGAGTCAAACTATTCGCGACGACAATTTACATCCTTTTTCTAACTGTCGTTATTTTAAGATCGTTGCACAATCCTGAAAATTGGATATTAGCGGCTTCTTTAATTACCGCCTGGCTTCATTACGGTAATCACTTTAGCGATAAATATGTTTCCACTGATCCCGCTTGGTATTTTCACACACTACCCCTTAAATACAGTATAGTATGGACAGCCAAGTTTTTAGCGGAATTTATCTATATCATTTTTGTGGCTCTTATTCAAAGCTTGTTTTTGCTTATAGCGCAAGCATCTCCACAAATCGTATTTTCTTTTGGCGCTCTGTTATTCGGCTTTGCGGTTCTCACTATTGCCGTAAAATTGAATTTTCAAATACTCTACTATGATTCTCCGCGAGCAGCGGGATACGCTTATCATTTCACTTTACTTTTTATCGTCATTATGTCAATTAATTACCGTCTGGTGGGCCCGCTTATCGGTTTTATTCTATTACTAAATTACTTTTACAAAAGCTATCGTTTTTTAAAGGATTAAAATATGCTTACCGTTGAAAACCTTAGCATTAATTTTGATAATCTCCCCGCCGTTAATAATTTCAGTTTCAAATTTCCAAAAGGAAAAATAAGCGGTTTGATAGGACCTAACGGAGCGGGAAAGAGCTCGTTGTTAAAAGCTTGTGTCGGCCTAATTTCGGATTATCAAGGTGTTATAAAATACAACGATATGGAGCTGACTCAAAACAGACAATGGGTAAAACAACATTGCGGATACGCTCCGGAAGACGCTGCTCTTTTTCCGTATTTAAGCGGCAAAGAATTTTTATTATTGATTTCTTCTATTCGTAACGATAATATTGAGACAACGCATAAAGACGTTGCATTTTTTATTGAACTAACCGGTTTAAGCGATAAAAAAGATGAGTTGATTAGCAACTATTCTCACGGTATGCGTCAAAAACTCGCCGTTGCGGCCGCTTTATTAGGAAGTCCGCAATTTATTATCATCGATGAATCACTCAACGGATTGGACCCTGTAGCTCTATATCGATTAAAAAACTATCTTGAAAAATTAATAAAAGAAGGCAAGACGATCATTTTATCATCGCATATTTTACCGCTGATCAGGGACTGGTGCGAACCTATTGTGATTATGAACAAAGGCGTTTTAATAAAGAGCTTTAACAAAGCAGATATTAACGAAATGAATAAAAAGGAAATTAAGAATTTCGAGGCGTTTTTCATCGAGTTGTTGAACAATTCCTAACTTATTGTAAATTAAGATATAATACAAAATATTTATCGGCAAATTCTTGCAACTAAATCCTAAATCTCGTATTTTGATTATAAAATACGCCAAAAATATACTTTTTTTAGGGATGAATCCTCATTTTTTTGTAAATATTGACGATTATCAATATATAATATGTAACATATTTATATATTCCCTTTACAAATAAAAATGCAATATCAAAAAATATAAGACACACGAGGTAAATCAAATGCGCAAAACGATACTAACCATTATTTTATTTATCATTATAGCCTTTAACAATGTCTTTTCGGATAGCTGGCAAATAATGCATGAAAATCCAGGCGGCCCGGCAATTCATGACGGCGCGCTTATCGACGGCTTTAAACTGCTTGTAGCCGTAGGCGATTCGGGATGGATTTATCGCGTTAGTGACGACGGACTTTGGGAGCAATCTCAAGCTGTTGCAAATACGAATAATTTGTTAGATATTGACCTTGCTTACAATTCACAAAGCAACACGACTGTTTTATTTGCAGTCGGAACCAACGGAACGATTATTCGCTCCCTCGACAGTTCTATGACTTGGCAGGAATCCAATCAAGGTGCGATACGTTTAAACGCTGTTAAATATTCTTCCTATACCAATGAAGTATACGCAGGAGGAGATGGCGGCCGATTAATATATTCAAACAATTTCGGAAATACTTGGAATACGGTCAATCTTCCCGACCCCGGTATTGATATTAAAGGATTTATTGATGCCGGTTCCAATGGCTTTTTCCTATACGGTATTAAAAACGACAGCACCTTTATATTAAAAAATATGTCGTTAAAAAGTTCAGGTCCAGGCGGGCCGAGCTTTAGTCCGCATGATACCATACCCGATGAAATCGTTACAAGTTCATATTACTCGTTCGGCGGAATGGGGCAAAATATATATTTTTGCGGTACAGACCCCATAAATACGGTAAGTCATATTTTCAAAAAAACATATAACGGCACAGCGTTCGATCCGGCTGTAATGGTCTATAGCGGCTTACCGGCCGGCGCCTCAACAATCGACGGTTATGAAACATTTGATTACAAAACGATTATGTGGGTTGCGGGAGATAATTGGATTTACAAATCCAACGGAAACGATAATACATGGCAAAATGTATACACCATCCAAGATAGAACACTAAATGCGGTTATCGCCAATGCAATTGGTTTTGAATCCGGCGATTATGCCTTCGCTCTCGGCGGCGATCAACTCTTTTTAAAATACGGATTTAATCTTGATTGGATTCAACCTGACCAAAACGAACAAATCGATTACGGCTTGGATAATTTTAGATTATTTTTCTCTTCTCCCGCCAATTTACAATCCGTGGAGAGCGGAATTCAATTAAACAGTTCCGTCTCGGGTAACATACCGCTATCAGTTAATTATGATCAGGGGGATTCCAATATTATCGTCGTAGATTATGGCCGCGGTCCGATTCCCGGTGAACATTTATCCTTTGACGTAATCAAACCGATACGGGCGAAAGAGGGTAGCAATGACAAACTGTTTCACATGTCCAGAGATCTGGATGTTCTCTCCCTCGTAAAATCAGAAGTTAAGTTTTTAACCAAGTTTAAATCGATGCCACTCGGCAAACAAACCACCAATTTTCTCAGCGGTTTTTTTAATGAGGATGACATCTTTGATCTGATTACATTTTCGGATGATACGCTTTTTTGTTACGCCGGTAACGATACCAACGGTTTCGATAATGTAGTTTCAATTCCAACGGGAACGAACCTATCCGTTTTACCCTCTATTAATACGCAATTATTAAAATACGACATTAACAATGACGGAAAAATGGATATCGTAATCTTTGATGATAATAACATAAATATTTTGGAAAATACTTCTTATGGCGCTGATTTCAATTTTTCCTTAGCAAGCGCAGAGCTCAGCATAACAGGCGTATCAGATCTTTTCATTGATGATTTCGATATGAACGGCGATCCGGATATACTCGGTTTATCAAACAGCCAACTTTTTATGCTTTATGATGTAAAATTAAATCAAATGCCTTCCGTTACCAATATCACACCCTTATCAAACTATAAAATTTTACGCGTCGGCGATATTGATCGCGACGGTTGGCTTGATATAGCCGTAACCGATAAGCAAAATTCATTACAATTGTTACGCGGCGCTCCCAACAAACAATTCGGATTGGAATCATCTTCTATCACGGGGCAAACTTTTATTGATATGCAGCTCGCCGACGTGAATAAAGACGGATTAATGGAAATTATTGCCCTTATGGATGATAACAGCTTTAAAATATACAGAATGAATCCCGGCAACGGCTGGGATTTTATTCTTAGCAATAACCTGCCTTATACGCGCAGCGATACATTAAAATATATTGTAATACAGGACTTTGGCGGCCATTTATACAACAACAATGTGAACAGATTAATGGATATCGCCGCCGTAACCAATAATAACCGACTCGTTATTTATGAAAACTGGACCAATGCGCCCGAATCCATTGTATTTGCGCAAGACACATCCGCTATGGTAAGCACATCGATTAATCCTAATGGTCTGGCCTTTGGCGATTTTAATAAAGACGCCGTATTAGACCCTGTTGTCTTTAACAAAGCCATAGGAACCTTTGAAACGACCGCTCCAAAAGGTTCGGAATGGAAACCAACCATTCTATTCGCACAAGTAAGCGGAAGAGATTCCATATTGCTGAGATGGAATTCCCTGCCCCCCGAAATGGGTGCCTTGCAATTTTATAATGTAAGAAGAGACACATCCACAGATATTAGCCCGGATTCTCCGTTTTTTAAACAATATTTTGTGTATGATACGGTTTTGACGGATGATGAAGCCTATGGAGAATTTAGAAATTACTGGTATACGGTTACAGCGGTATATGGCGATGACAATACCTTTACGCTACCTTCCGACCCTGTATATGTCCAAAAATTCATTCCTCTTAATGGTGACGTTTACGGAAAATTGAATAACTCGCTAAAACCTTATCTTGCGGATAGTACTATTGTTGTCCCCGTAAATGAATCTTTGGTAATCGGCGCTAACGTTAAAATCGCTTTTGAACCGGATGCGCGTTTTGAAGTATACGGAAATCTGCAAGTATTAGGCGATTCACTCATTGAAAACGGCGGTGATCAGTTAGTCGGTGGAGCCAAAGCGTTGCTTGATAACAGCGCACCTAAATATATGGCCCATTTTTTCTCGGCAAATTATGAGAGTAAATGGAAAGGTATTTTCCTTCATTCTGCTTCCGATACGGTTATTTTCAAATCGTTCAACATTGAAGGAGCGGAAACGGCAATTCATTCTGAATCGAGACCCCTTAAACTCAAAATGGGCGGCATTCAGAAAAGCGATACGGCTGTCTATGTTTCGCAGGATTCTTTGTATCTGCAAAATATGATTTTCGATTCGAATCGGGTGGCCATGGTGCTCGGCGACGGAACGCGTTCATTCATAAAAAATATTGACATATTTAATTCCGAAACAGCAGGAATCGTCAATGAATTTGGGAGTAATACGCTTGTAAAAAATTCCATTATTTGGGATAATAATGAGAACTCCATAATAAATAAGGCTTATCCCGAAAATCTATGGATTAATTACTCAACAGTCGATACCGTTATAAGCTCGTTTAGCGGATACGATAACAAGAAAGAAGCTCCTATTTTTATGCCGCCGGACTCAGGATATTTTAGAATGGCCGCAGAGTCTCCCACTATAGACGCCGGAGATCCCGCCGATGATTTCAGTATGGAGCCGATGCCCAACGGCGGACGCATTAATCAAGGCGTGTACGGAGGAACGCAGTATGCCACCCGTTCCAAGCCCCAATGGCAACCCACAATAAACTATGTATACGTAAATAATGATAATAGCGTAGAACTAAGTTGGACCGAATTCCCTCAAGATCTCGGATCCCTGCAATATTACCAGATTGTCAGAGACACTACGCCTAATTTTAACGAAAACTCCGATTTTTATCGATCATTTCAGTCTACAGAGCCGTCATTTACAGACCGAGACGCTTTTGGAGCCAGTGAATATTGGTATGCGGTTAATGCTGTATTTGACGATAACAAAGAATCCCTTTGGTCTGCTCCCGCTCAAGTGGTTTTACGTATTAAAATCGGCGGCGATATCAGCGGCGTGTTGGAAAGACAAGACACTCCTTATCTAATAGAATCTTATCTTAGAGTACCGCAAGACAGCTCCTTAATCATAAATCCCGGCGTGATTATGTATTTCTCTCCCCAAGCTTACTTTGATGTTGAAGGACGAATGGAAGTTAAAGGAGCCCCCTTTGATCCGCAGGGCGAAGTTGAACCCATGGTTTCTTTCCGTTCTCAAAATGGGGACGAAGGCTGGAAGGGAATGCATATATTTCCCGCGGCCGATACCGTTCGTTTCACTTGGTTTAACATTGAAAATGCAAGGATAGGCATCTTTACTGACGGCAGACCCGTTGAGCTTGGATTTGGCGGTATTACGCATTGTGATACCGCGCTAATTGTTAATAACGATTCGCTATTTATTCATAACATAAATTTCGATTCGAATAAGGTGGCAATCGAATTACAAAGCGGTACGCGTTCATTACTTAAAAATATTAATATTGTTAATTCAGAAGAAAGCGGTTTTAATATTGAAAACGGCAGCAAAGCCCTCGTGAAAAATTCAATCTTATGGAATAACAACAACAACTCGGTTGTCAGCAAGGTTGGAAACTCAAACGATCTGTTTATCTCTTATTCCACTATCGATACAATAGGAGGAATGCATCTAAGCAATGCCATTTTAAGAACGCCGCCTATTTTTATGCCGCCCGATTCGGGATACTTTAGACCGGCTTATGATTCTCCGACTATTGACGCCGGAGATCCCGCCGATGATTTCAGTATGGAGCCGATGCCCAACGGCGGACGCATTAATCAAGGACTTTTTGGTGGAACGCCGTATGCCACCCGTTCTATAACTAAAAAAATAAACTTGGTTTTTGAACCGCCGCAAATCGTTTTCAACACAGCAATAGACAGTTCCGACACTTTAGATGTAACTATAACCAATATTTCCGATGAGGATATTTCAATTTATTCGGTCTATATAAAAAATAATACGCCCGAATTTCATCTATTGAAGATTGACTCCATTCTGTTAGAGAACGATGGAGACTTACTGCTTGGCGCCGGCGACAACCTATTCTTCCCGATTGTTTTTTCGCCGACCGAAAACCGTCAATATTCCGACTTTTTGGAAGTTGAAAGCAACGATCCTGTCGCCCGCTTTCAAAATATTCCCATAGAAGGGAATGTCGGCAATCGGCCGCCGGTTTTGACTAAAGAATATGAGCGTCTATTCGGTGGAACTAATGAAGAATTTCAACATACCGTTCCCGTATACGATCCGGACGGCGATACGCTGAGTTATTTTATACAAAACGGACCCGAATGGTTAAACGTAAATGAAAACGGCGTATTGAGCGGCACACCCACCGCTTCGGATACCGGATATTCCCACGTGGATGTTGAGATATCGGACAGGAAGCCTGGCGGCAATGTATATTACCATGCGGATATCGAAATTGTCAGCGCAGATAGAATACTCCAAGGCTCCGTTACGGGCGCCCTCGACAGTGCAAAGTCGCCGTATTACGTACGTTCCGATATTTATGTGCCCGACGGAAATAGTTTAATAATAGGTGCCAATACCGATCTTAGATTCATGCCCGACTTACAACTTGATGTTTACGGATCGCTGACCTTAGACGGTGCATTTGATGATATTATCGAATTTCAGTCAATTGATGAGGACTCCTTTTGGAAGGGAATAAAAATACACCCCGGCGCAGATACGTTAAGATTGAAAGGATTTATAATATCAAATTGCGATACGGCCCTAAGGGTGCAAAACCGTCCTTTGAACTTATCCTATTTTGCTATGGGATATGATTCCGTTGCCGCGGTCATGAATAATACATCGGCAAAGATAAAAAATCTATATATTGACACGGTTGGCACCGGCCTGATAATAAATAACAGTAACGTCGATATCAAAAACATTACTTTAACAAATGCTCTATTTAGCGGTATTAACGTCAATACCGGCTCCGATGTAAAAGTACGCAACGCTATTTTATGGAATAATCCTATTAGCGTGTTAAGCGATGTAACAGCCGACCATCTTTCATTGCGTTATAGCACTATTGATAATATTCAAGGCGTTTACGACGGTTTTGAAATTAGTAATCTTGCGCCCGTTATAAATATGCCTGATGACGGCCCTTCATTAATCGACCCGTCGTCTCCCACAATCGACGCCGGCGACCCTGCGGACGATTACAGTATGGAACCGCAGCCAAACGGCAACCGTATTAACCAAGGCGCCTTTGGAGGAACAAATTATGCCACGCGCTCTTTTCAGGGACGAATTATTATCAGTCCGGATACGCTTGAAACTTCCGCTTATCCTGGAGAATCCGATACACTTTATATATCGGTTAGCAATGCTGGCGGCGCCGAATTGGAAATTTCCGCCGTCAATTTTGCCAAAACGTTGCCTGCATTTACTATTCTTGCAGATGCGCCGCCGTACTCTGTTGCTCCTGCAGACGATATCATAATTCCGGTTCTTTTCAGACCGGAAAATCGCGCTATTTATTTGGATACGCTTGTTTTTACCACAAATGATCCCCATTATTTAAAAGGACAAAAAATTGTCCCAATCAGCGGTATCGGATTAAATCATGCCCCGATAATTATTGGCAATGCACCTCAGAAAGTTCGCGTTGAAAATGAATACTACTATAAGATACGGGTATTCGACGCTGAAAACGATCCTCTCTCTTTTAGTCCCGTACAGATGCCGTCTTGGCTTTCATTGTCCGATTCGGGCGCTATCAGCGGCACGCCCGCTTTATCCGACACCGGAGTCAATCATGTTGAGGTGTCGATCAACGACGGACACGGAGGCACGGCTGCCTTTGTCCATGATATTTTAGTATGGATTTCTGATGATTATCCGCCCAATATAACCATCACATCTCGGCCGCCGACGGAAGTTAGGGAATCAGCCGTTCACTTTGAATTCTTTGCCGATGATACGAGCGGTTATCTCGTCGGCGACGACCCTGAATTACTTTATATACATTATCGCTTAATTTCGCTCAGCGACAAAACGATCATCAACGAAGCGGACAGCGTTAAGAAAAAATCCGCTACCTTTTATCCTTTGGACGACGGCAATTACGAATTTCAAATCTGGGCGTACGACACCCACGGAAACGGCCTTCACGGATTGCAAAACAAAGAAACGGCACGTTTTAAAGTCGCCTCTTCCGAAGTAAATATTAATCGTTATCGCTGGTACATGGTCTCGTTTCCCCGATCACGAACTTTTAGTTTAAAACAGTTAAATGATGACAGCACGGCCATTATCCTGCGCTGGAGCAACGAAGAAAACGGGTATTTACCTCCGAAAAACTTTGAGGTCTCTATGGGCGAAGCGTTTTGGATTCAATCTTTTAAACCCTATCATGTTGATTTGAGCGAGTATAAACAAACGTCTATCGACGATACGATATTCACCTCTATAGAAGCGGGTTGGAACCAAATCGGTATTCCTTTGGGATATAAAGTTAATTGGGACGAAATGGAATTTATCTCCGACAGCACCGGTCAAAGATATCCGCTAATTGATGTTCTGGAATCCAATGCGGTCTATTGGTACATACAAAACAAAAAATTTCAGGGCTATACTTGGGAAAAACCGGATACGGCGCTCGCCCTGCCGTGGAGAGGATATTGGATTAAATCATCGCAAAAAGGAACTTTGCTGTTTCCCAAATCCCCGGCAATACGCATTGTACAATCCGTAAACGATTCGCTTGGCAGTCTTAAAAAATCGACGTTGGAAAAAGTATCAATCTCCAACTGGCAGCTAAACTTGACGCTGTCTAACGAGAACTACATCGATGATGGCAATATTATCGGAATTTCAAATAATAAAAGCGACGATATAATTTACGAGCCGCCACATTTTGACGAATTTTGTTCTCTATACTTCTCCGATGCCAAAGGACGACTGACTCAGAAATTAAAAGAATGTTTTAAAAGCTATGAAGATGTAATCAGCTGGAATTTTCAGGTTAAAACTTCCGAAAGCGGAAAAACACATCTGTTAAAATGGGATAACGAATTATTGAATAAATTGTCGTTATACGTATATTTAATTGATCCGGAAAATGAAAAAATAATCAATATGGATAACGAAAATACTTATACCTTTACACCGGGAAAATCCAAAAAAACTTTCAAAATATATGCAACACAAGATGCCTCCTTTAAACCGCAGATCATTCCATTGGAATTCAAATTACTACAAAATTATCCAAATCCGTTTAATCCCAGCACAACCATCCGCTTCGGAGTGCCCGAATCCTTAAATAATCAGAAAATAACGGTTAAAGTTTTCGATGTTCTTGGCCGTGAAATTGCGACCCTTTTGAATGAAAAAGTAAAAATGGGCTATCACAAAGTTAAATGGAATGGTAAAAATAGTTCCAATATCCCTGCGGCATCAGGCATCTATTTTTATCAGGTTAAGGGTGGCAGTCAATTGCTGGTAAAGAAAATGGTATTGATTCGATAGTACCATATGCACCAAACTTACGTTAAATATTTGCCTTGATTTAATCTTAATAAAAAAAGCCCCGGACGGGGCTTTTTTTATCCTTCAAAGTTCTCTTTCTTGTTTTTTATCATATGCATATATAAAAAGAATAAACCGATTCCGGGAAAAAGAAGAGCCAGACCAAGAGTTAACTGCTCCTGAATGGGGCTATCAATAAAACTGCCAATGAGTAAAGCAAGTCCTATCCCCATGGCAATTACAGCGAGTTTCGCGGTTGTATAGGGACTGATTTTCCATTTTCTCTGATTGAGAAAAATTTTTAAATCTTCTCCGCTCATCCCTTTTTCTATTATCGCTTTTCTCTCGCTTAATCTCGCTCTGATAAAGAATATTAACACTACGGCAATTGAAATAAACAAAATTATCGGTACAAATAATCCGACTATATCCACGTCCATTTTCTTTCTCCTTTATTTTAATGAATGATTTCTGTAATATATGACAGGATAAATAAAAATTCGGTTTCACCATGCGAAACTTTTTAATTATTCAACTTGTCTTATAATAATGATGAGTAATGAAAGCAACATAATAAAACGTCTGCAAAAAGGCGATACGGAAGCCTTACGATCTTTGATGGAATTGCATCAGGACTATGTCTTCACGATAGCTTATCGTATCGTAAAAAACAGGGAAAAAGCGGAAGAAGTAACTCAGGATGTATTTGTTAAAGTTTATCAGAATATTAACGCATATCAATCCCGTAGTAAATTTACAACATGGCAATATACCATTGTCTATCGCACGGCGCTAAATGCCTCAAATAAAAAAGACGCCGCACATTACACGGATGATTTTGATATTAACAATATTGAATATTTCCAAACCATTAATTTGGAAAGCAACCCCGATTTTGACAGCGTTGCAATTTTAGAGCGAGCTATCGATCAACTTTCTATAATGCAAGGATTATGCATTTCATTGTTTTATTTGAATCAGTTTAATATCGACGAGATTAGCACTATATTAAAAATTCCGGCAAATACGGTTAAGACTCATCTACATCGTGGACGCAAAAAATTAAGAGCCATTCTTCTCGAACAGTATCGAAAGGAGGAGATATTATGAAGCACTGGACAATCGACGATTTTGAAACTTACTTATCCGATGGCAAAAGTTCATTTGATAGAGATAAGTTAATACATTTACAGCGCTGTCAAAGATGTAAATGGTTATTAAACGAGCAAACATCCGCGCACAATTCGCTGAAAGATATTAAACCTTTGTCAATAGATTATGATCTATTCGAAAAAATAAAAGAGAAATTAAACCCGCTGCAAATTAACTTCTTTCTTGATTCGTTATTTGTACCATCATTAATTTTACTTTTTATAGTTGCTCTATTTCTTTTTTCCCAAAACACCCACAAAATCTATTCGCAAAAAATTGATAAACCGAAAATTATATCGGAAAAAGGGGTTAAAAATAATATTTCGTGGGAAAACATTAATTATTATCTTAACATGCCTTTACGCAATATATCATATTATAGTAAAAAATATAATAAAGAACTGCTCATTGCGCTTTTTGTCGTATTAATATTTTTCTTCTATTCAACGCTTGATAAATATATAAAACGCCGTTTATTCTGATTTCGTTTTTTTGCTACACGGTTTTAGAGCTCCGTTAAGCAGACGTGAGCAAATACTTTAGCGTCGTTAATCATGTTATCAATAAGGCAATATTCATTCGGCTGATGAGCCAGATCGTCTAAGGTTGCCCAAACAGCGGCATTAAAACCCGCTCTGCGAAATAAAGCCGCCACCGTACCGCCGCCGATACCCATTGGATTGGCGTCCACATTATAAACATATTTAACAGCCCTTTTTAAAGCTTTTACAACCGGCGCATCCACCGGTGTGGCCGGAGCAGCTTGCTCTCTTTGCTCGGTGGAAATTTCAACGGATACGTTAAATTTGGTTTCAATTTTCTTAACAATATTTTCAATCTTTTTCATAACATCGTCAATATCATATTGTGGTAAGATGCGGCAATCCAAATAAAAAATATCATCTCCAGGGATGGTATTTACATTAGGAACATTGGCTTCTTTTTTCGTCGGTTCGAATGTACTGGTTGGCGGATCGAATACGGGATCGATGTCATTATAAATTTCATGCAGTTGATCCAAAGCGACAACAAGATTGGAGGCGGCTTTAAAAGCGTTAATTCCTTTTTCAGGCATACTGGCATGGACCTGCTTACCTACCGTCTTAAATTTTACCCACATAATGGACTTCTCGGCAACTTCTATCATTGTCCCGTCCGGCTCGCCGGCATCAGGCACAATAAACAGATCATCTTTGTTAAAAATACTCTGATGATGTTCCATTAAATATTCCAATCCGTATTTACTACCCGTTTCTTCGTCTGCAACCATAACCAATCCGATATTATACAGCGGTTTTATGCCTTTAAAGATAAAGGCTTTAGCCATGATAATAGAACTGACCAATCCTTGATTGTTATCTTCCGTTCCTCGGCCGTAAATACGGCCGTCTTTAACGACGGCTTCAAACGGATTGGTGTTCCATTTCGATAAATCTCCTTCCGGTACAACATCAAGATGAGACAGAATCCATACGGTTTTGTCTGTATTCTCTCCGGAAACTCTGGCAATTAAATTCGGGCGCAGTCCGCCCTGCGCCATATCATCGCTTGCCGGATATTCTTCAATTTCTTTAAATCCTATTGTCTTCAAATATTCCTTTAAAAATTCGGCTTTTTCCCATTCGCCGTTACCGTTGTTTAACGGCCCCAAAGCTTTAATCGGCACGATTGCTTTCATTAGATCAATTGCCTCTCCGCGGCATTGGTCAATTTTTTTTAAAATTTCATCTAACTTTTTTACGCCCATTATATTCTCCCTAATTCTCAATTTTATATGACGATATCTCAGGAATTAATAATTTTTGCAACATCTCAATAAAATAGCGGTCGGTCATTCCGGCAATAAAATCTCTAACTATCAACTCCTTGGAATTATACCGGAAATAGGCATCCAATTTATAGTTAAGAAAATGACGATATATCTCGCTGGATTTATCCTCCTCTTCCAGCTGTCTTAAATAGTTCTCAAACAACAGATAGAACCCTCGTTCAATTTTTTCATGGTTGATTTTTAATTTTTCGCTTTTATAAATATTCTTATAATTAAAACGTTTCAATTCAAGAAGCGCCCGCGATATTTTTTCACTGAAACACACATAATTTTTGCCTTCACTGTTTAGCGCCACATCGTTTACCAGCGTTTCAATAATTTTACCGTTATAAATACCCAAAACGGAAGCGGCCTCCCGCGGTAAATCTTCTCGTTTTATCAGACCGATGCGAATGGCATCTTCAATATCCTGACCGATATAGGCAATCGTATCCGTTAAGCGGACAACGCATCCTTCTAAGGTTGATGGCATCATATCAACGCTTTTGCCGTTACTCATATTATTAATATATTCAATTAAATCGGTCTCTTTTTTATCCGTATTTGGCTGTAGAACCTGATTATGAGCTTCTCCATTATGCGATAATATTCCGTCTCTCGTCTGGAAAGTCAAATTCATCCCCTTGCCTTTTTTAGCAATAACATCTACAACGCGCAAACTCTGAATATTATGATGGAAATGACCGATATTATATTTTCTGCTTACATCGCTTAAAAACTTTTCACCGTCATGTCCGAAGGGAGGATGTCCCAAGTCATGCCCCAACGCAATAGCATCAATTAAATCGGTATTCAAAGAAAGCAGCCGCCCGATTGTTTTCGCTATTTGCGCAACGCTTAAAGTATGGACAATTCGGCTGGTAAGCTGTTCATCCAGCATGGAAGCAAAGTATATTACCTGTGTTTTGCCCGTGTAGCGCTTAAAAGCGCCGCTGTAAAAAATCCGGTCTCTATCTAAGGCATACGGTGGACGATAATGAATATCGGACTCCGGATTTATTCTGACGGCAGAATCATTTCTTGTTGCAAACTCGGAAAGTAATTGGGATTCTTTTTTATTTATATTTTCAGATAATTGCTGTAATTTATCCATTTTTATCTATGTGACCATAGTTTTTTTCATATTTTTCAACAATTTTTTCCGGAATAGCAACCGCTTTTCCCTGCAAGTTTACCGCTACCCAGGTTATAAATGCTTTAGATATTAATAGGGATTTGTCATTATTAAAAATCATTTGTTTGAAAACGGCGGACCTGTTTTTCTTTTTGATCCATTCTACGGTAATGATTAACTCTTCGCCTGCGAATACCTGCTGTTTATATTCAATCTCAAGTTTAACGATAGGCATTAATAAATTTTCCTTTTTTAAAGAATCCAGCGTATAGCCCATGGTTTTTAAAAATTCGATTCTCGCCACTTCAAGATAATTTAAAAATACAGCGTGATTGACGTGCCCGTAGGAATCGCATTCATAAGTACGACTTACTAAAGAAGTTTCAAATCTTTTTTTCAATATATCTTACTCCGATGTTTTATATATTACGAAACAGGTTTCAATATAAATTCAATTTTTAAATAGAAACGCTTATTAATTCATATCAAAGAAATAAATAAATTAGAATTAATTACTATTCGAATAGTCTTATTTCGATCCTTTTATTTTATGATAAAAAAAGCCTTTAAATTGTTTATAACATAATTAATATTAGTAAATTAAGCTAATCATTAATAGCGATTAAAGAACTATGATTGAAAAAATATTTTCCAAAATATTGAAGCTACTTTATCTATTCTTCAATATCTTGTTATCAAAACTATATTTTTGGAACACATACTCTAAGCGCCGAAGGGACGACACTGATTTCCAAATCTTCATCCGACAAAAAGGGCTCTCCGTCTATATGATAATATCCTTTCTTATTCCCTCTCTTAATGATAAGCGATTTAACCCGCTTGTGAATATAATAAGGACTTTGCTTTATTTTGCCGTTAAAAAGCAAGGAAATATTTTTTAAAGCTGCGCCTGCGTTCATTTTTTTTATTATACACAAATCAAAATAGCCGTCGGAGGGATCAGCCTGCGGCGCAATAACCGCCCCGTTTCCGTATTGTGATGTATTGGCGACGGAAATTAATAAAGGATCATAATCGACCGAAGTTCCGCTCATTACGATGGTAAACGTTTCAAAGTTGTATTTAAAATACTCTTTCAAACCGATATAGAAATAGGGCATAGCGCCTCGTTTACCGAAATTTTGGAATGTTGCTCCAACCAAGGCGTCAAAACCAACGCCGCACATACCGAAAAAATATTTATCATTTAATTTCCCGGCGTCAATCGTTTTAATAGAATAATTATTTAATAATTGAACCGCCTTCTTTGTATTCAGGGGGATTTTTAAAGAACGTGCAAAACCGTTTCCCGAACCGGCAGGAATTATCCCGAGAACGACGCCTGTATTAACGAGAGAGCGAGCTATTTCATTAATAGTTCCGTCGCCGCCGACTGCGACAACAGTATCAACACCTTTTTTAACTGAATCTGCCGCCAATATGGAAGCATGCCCGCTGTATTCGGTAAAATAAATTGTAAAACGATCAGTCGAATTATCTTCTATAAGGCGTAGAATATCCTTGGTTTTTGCGCGTTTACCGGAATTAGGGTTAATTATATAAACTAAATTCATGCGATAATATAGCTGAATAGAAAAAAGGATGCAAGAGAGAAGACAATATAAAAAGAGAAAGGCAGCGTTAAGCTGCCTTTCTATAATAATTATTTTAACTTAAAATTAAAAGGAATGTTCATTTTTACTTTTACAAATTTATCTCGTTGTTTAGCCGGTTTAAATTTACATTTTTTAGCGGCATTTAAAGCAGCGTCATCTAACATCGGTATCGATTTAAAGACTTTGGCGTTTTCAACATTCCCTTTTTTATCGATTGTAACCGTAATAACAACATTTCCCTGTATTCCCGCTTTTTTAGCCAGCTCAGGATATTTAGGAACTTCCTTATGCGTGATTACCGGTTTTTCCGACACGGCAAAGAATTCATATACTTCATCCTCTTCAGGCGGAGGAGGGGGCGGTAAATCTTTTACTTCATCCAAGGTGACTTCGGTTTCTTCAATCGTTACATCGTCCAAAAGATCTTCATCCTCACTCTCCACCGGGATAGAAGGCCTTGAGGGGGGCGGCGGTTTTTGTAACTGTTGCGTTTGCGGAATTTCAATGGTTTCAATAGTGATATCGGGATTATCAGGCAGAGTAACGCCGCTCTCAAAGGTCTGAAAAGAATAAAATGTAAAAATCATTATCAGTAGAGAAAGCGCCATTCCAGCATTGAGAACATTTTTATATTTTAATTTTAAATCTACTTCGGGATTTTTTTTAATTGTTTCCATTATAACTCTCCCGGTCTTGCATTATAGTTTACTTTTAAAGCGCTGGCTTTTCTCAACTCCTGATGTACCTTATTAACAAAACCCATTTGTACATTTTTATCAATTTTAAGCGCTAAGATTATCTGCGGGTCGGCAACTCTTTTCTGATACACAACATTTCTAAGATCGGAGATTTTTTTAATAACCACATCATCACAAATAACCTGATTTTCTTTATTAACCCAAATTGTAACCACGTGCCGTTTAGATCCTGGAATCTTTTGAATCATTGACGCTGCGGGAACCTTTACTTTTAAGCCGCTGTACTGTTTAAAAACCGTTGCAACCATAAAGAAAATCAGCAACATAAAGATAATATCCGGCATCGAAGCGGTCGGGATGGTCGCATTCACCTTTGTCTTCTTTTGAAACTTCATCTTGCGGCCTCCATATTAATCTTCCTCAGGCTCAGCGATTGAAATACGCTTAGCCTCGGCTTTCTTCAATTGATCTAATACTCTTATATAATCTTCAAATTTTGTCTCTTTATCGGTCTTTAGAGATACCACAAGCAAATTATTTTCATATATTTTATCTTTTATGATTCTGGAAATATCTCTAATATCAACAAGCTCATTATCCAAAAGAACCTGCCCTGATGCATTCACCAATAAATTGGTTATATTTTTCTTCGGTATCTTTATTTCAATATCGCCGGGCGGCGGCAACACCAAATCCAAACCTTTTTCCGTATCAATGGCCGTCGTCACAAGAAAAAAGATCAACAGAAGAAAAACAATATCAGATAAAGAGGCTGAAGGTATTTCTACATCACGTTCTCGTTTTTTACCGAGTAACATAGTTTATCCTCTATTGTGCTTGTTTATTTTTTTTCTTCCAATTCGCTTAACGCATCAACTAAATTGACAGAGCTCTCTTCCATGTCGATAATTAATTTATCTATTCTTGAAGTAAAATAATTAAAGAAAATTTGAATTATCATAGCTACAACAAGTCCGAAAAGCGTTGTCAATAAAGCTTCGGAAATACCGCCGGCTACAATAGCGGGCGAAATATCATTTTTAACTTTAATAGCGTCAAAAGCGGAAACCATACCGGAAACCGTCCCGGTAAATCCCAACATCGGCGCTAATACAATAACAGATTGTAGAACGATCATACCTTTTTCAAGGAAAGCCATTTCAATAGCACCTGCGGAAGTAATCGCTTCTTTTACGTGATCAATGCCTTTATCGGCGCGAGCCAAACCGGCATGAAGGATAGAAGCAACCGGACCCGGTGTCTTTTCGCATTCGGCAGCGGCAGCTTCAACGCCGCCCTCGTTTAAAGCCGTATGCAATTTTGCCAAAAACTTTCTGGTATTCACGGATGCGCGCGTTAAACTCCACAGACGTTCCAATGAAAATCCAATACCAATTATTAACAGACCTAAGATTGGCCACATGAATGGACCGCCATTCAAGAAAAGTTCTGTCATAATTAAAACTCCTTTTCTCTTCTGATTTTTTGTTAATTAATAATTTTTTAAATATCAAGAATACGTCATTAAGTATACTATTTTTAAAAACTAAAGTCAAAATTTTTTCGTCATCATGGCGCCGTCGATTCAAGAATATTTTTTGCTTTGTTAAAATGTTTAAAAGCATCTAAAAATTGCGCATCCGCTTGCAGTTCTATTTGCCAATATCGTTCCATTCCCCACAAACTTCTGGCAATCTCGGCTTTTACTCTATTTCTGATAAATATTTCATTTTTCTTCAATTCTTCCAAAGATATTTTTATTTTTCTTAGCTTCGCCTGCTCATATACATTATTAAACAATTCCTGAGTAACGCCAAATTTTCTAAAAAAATCGGCAAAGTTGTTTTTCCATTCATGATGTTTATTGGCATAAGCCGAGCCGACTTCGAAAAATATTCTTTTTTGCAACAGCTTTTGGATTAAAGCCGGCGATGAATAGGGCCTTTTATAGGCTATTTCTATGTCCGGTTTAATTCCTCCGCCACCGTGAACTACCCGCCCCCCCTTTGTGTGATAAAGCAGTCTTTCGCTAATACTATCGGCCTCGGCGCTTTTACTGGAGTCTTCTCCCATTATTTCATTATAATACTCTTTTTTGCTTTTACCTTTGTATGGTTTTTGAATTATTCTTCCGCTTGGCGTATAATACTTAGCAACGGTCAATCTTAATCTGGCCCCATTATTCAATGGAAACTCATTCTGCACCAGACCTTTCCCGAAGCTGTTTTTGCCAACAATTAATGCGCGGTCATAATCCTGTAATGCTCCGGCCACAATTTCCGAAGCGCTGGCCGAACCGTAATCTATCATCACGATTAAAGGATAATTGCGGCTGTGTAAACGGCCGAAAGTATCGGTATAATATTCTTCGTTATTACGGCTATTTCTGCCTCGCGTATATACAACTAACTTATGTCCCTTTAAAAAAGTTCCGCATATCGTCACCGCTTCCCGCAAATATCCGCCGCCGTTTCCGCGTAAATCCAAAATAAGGCGTTTCATTCCCTGTGCTTCCAACTCTTCCAAAGCTTCTTCAAGCTCGGCCGTTGTTGTGCCCGCAAAACGATTAACCCAGATGTAACCGCTACTATCATCCTGCATAAAGTATGTATTAAGCGCGTAAATGGGTATTTCTCCCCGTGTAATGGTAACCTGAAAAGGTTTGGCAATCCCTTCTCTTTTTATCGTTACCGTCACCTTTGTCCCTTTTTTTCCTTTTAACTTTAAAGGCACTTCATCTCTTTTTATATTATAGGCCGACTTCCCTTCGATCTCGGTAATCAAATCGCCCGGCTGCAAACCGACTTCTTCGGACGGGCTGCCTGAAATAACGGAGATGACGGTAATATACCCGTTCAATACATCAAATTGTATTCCTATACCATAATAATGTCCCTTAAAATTCTCTTCATTTCGCTGAACTTCTTTCTTGTCAATATAAACCGAATGAGGATCCAATTTATCAAGCAGGCCGTTGATGGCGCCGTCAATGCTTTTATTCCAATCTACGGTATCCACATAATTACGATGAATATCCTCCAATACTTCGGAAAGACGATCAATATTTTCTTTACGCTCGTAATCTTCCGTACTATAAAATAAATAATCTATTTTATCATATAACAAAAATGCGGAAATAACGATCAATGTAAAAATGACCGCCTTTTTTATACTATTGCTTGCTTGTCTTGACATCCTTCTATTTTCCCGACTTATTTATTAAACAATCTTAATTCATTTTCATGGATTTAATAATCATCCCATGAATCCAATTTTTCAATCTTTTTCTTATTTCTGATTTTTATGGATAAAAACACAACAATCGCTAAGACGGTAATGCTTAACCATAGTAAACTATCTAAATTCAAGATAACCATCCAAAGATATTTATCATCTAATTCTTTATACCACTCGACTTCAAAATCAATAAAATCATATCCTACGGTTTTTAAAAACGCTGGGTTAATACCCGTTGATTCGTCAATATTCTCCAAAAGCCTGTACAGGTTCTTCAATCCGTGCTTTCCAATATAAAACTTTACGGCGACAAGAGATTCCAAATAAGATAGACGCGCCTTAACGGCATCAAACAAAAGTAAAGAATCTATTCGACTCAAGGGAATCAATGAATTTGTCCAAAGCGCATTAGCTATAATCGTTTTCTCAGCAAGAGACAGCTCTTTCCCCGCCAAATATTCGGCAAGCCCCTCATTTAACCATACGGGAATATGGCGCTCATTAAATCTTCGGTATAAAAGCATATGAGACAATTCATGCGCCAATGTTTTTGAAGATTCTAAAATATCTTCCGCCGAATTAATTTTTAGAATGATCGTATTATTTTTTACATAGGCTATTGCCCTGCTCCATTCGGGTAAATCTTTTTTGGAAAACGTTTCAAATCGTTCTTTGTTTTTCAATAAATATATGATATAATTTTCATCAGGCAAACCTCCGTAAAATGATTTTATTAAAGTCAAGCGTTGTTTTATATCCGTCTCAATAAAATCAATAAAGTTTTTATCATTCGTATCGGAGCGAAATATCAAGGTCATTCGATCAATTTTTAATTTTTCCTCGGCTTTGGAAAAAGTACAAAAGATTGCCGTTAATACAAGGATATAAATAAAAATTTTCATTAATTATTCTTATTATTGCAATAGAGATACATCCATTTACAATATTAATTCGAGTAGCAATCAGAAATTGTTAACGAAACGACAAAGCCGTAAGTAAGATTCGGAACAATTCCGCCTTATCTATCATAGAAAAGCGCATAAATTAAAAAAGACTATATTACAACTTTTTTATATGTAATTTTATCATCCACGCGTTGAAATAAAAAATAGCCGATAATAAAAAACATTAAAATAGACAGTACGCCAATGCGCTGGCTGGCGCTAACCGTGGAAGTTATGCCAAATAACAAAGGACCCAAAATAGATGAAAACTTACCGGTTAAAGCATAAAACCCGAAAAATTCGGCTTCCATTCCTTCGGGTATTAATCTTCCCATCATTGCCCTGCTGGCAGCTTGGGTAGAGCCCATTGCAATCCCTGCAGTAAGTCCCACCAAATAAAAAGACCACACATTATAAGAAAGGAATGCCCCCACGGTCACGCCCATCCATAGAAAAAGCGTTATATTTATCGTCTTTTTTACGCCCAGCTTATCAGTAAGAAAACCGAAAATATAGGCGCCGGAAATAGCCGTAAATTGTACAATAGCAAAAAAGGTAATCACTTCGGTCATAGTGAAACCCAAGGTATCTTTGGCAAATATACCGCCAAAATAAATCACCGTATTAACGCCGTCAATATAAATAAAATAAGCAATTAAAAATTTAACGATTTGAGGAAATTCTTTTATCTTTCGAATTGTTTTTTTAAGACGCCCATAACCTTCTTTTATATAGTTTACGGATTGTCTTTGCAGGGAAGGAGCGTTCTTTTTTTCCGTCACAAAAAGATAAAACGGAATAGAAAACACGAGAAAAAACAGACCGGCCCAAATAAAGGTCGGCCGCATCATTTGCAAACTGCCCTGCGCAAATGCCATATTTGCATAGGGAAGCGCAATCATTAAAGAGATTAGAGAGCCCACATACCCAAATGCAAATCCGTAACCGGAAATTTTACCGATATTATCATTCGTGGAAATCTGAGGCAAGAATCCGTTATAAAAAACAATCGCCCCTTCAAAACCGATATCGGCCAGAACAAAAAGGATTAAAGCCCGCCATATCATTCCCGGCCCTGTAAAATACAGCAGAAGGGTCATGATAATACATAATGAAGAATAAATAAATACGAATTTTTTCTTACTCTTGCCGTAATCGGCAATTGCGCCCATAACCGGCGAAGTCAAAGCCACGAAAAGCATAGATATCGCCCCTCCCAAGCCCCATAAAAAATCGCCTGGATTGCGCGTCAAACCAAAAATATCAACTTTAAAATCAGCCACGATATATTGTTTAAAATAGACAGAGAAGACAACCGTTACAACAATAACGCTGAAAGCCGTATTGGCAAAATCATAAAGAATCCAGGACAAAAGCTCCTTGCGTTTTGCTTTTCGTAATTTTTTAGCCTCTTCATGATTTTTCAAATCATTGGTTTGCAAGTATGCACCCTTTCAACAAAAAAACCTTCCCAAAAAACTGAGAAGGTTTATATAACTGCTGTTAAATTTTTTATATTATAACTGGCTTTGGACATTCTGAACGACTAAATTAATCACCGCTTTCAGCGTATCAAAAACGCCTTCGCCCTTAACGGCAACAGCTTCAAAATTCGGTACATTAAAGAAATTCAGACGTTTTTGTAAAACATCAACCGATTCGGCGCCGGGTAAATCTCTTTTATTATACTGAATAACCCAAGGAAAATTATCAAGCGAGTGGCCGTCTTGTTTTAAATTCCCTTCAAGATCCAGGAGGGTTTCGATATTTGCTTCCATCCTGTGCGGCTGCGAATCGGCTACGAACACAATGCCGTCTACGCCGTTTAAGATAACTTTACGACTTGAAGCATAATAAACCTGACCCGGAACGGTATAAAGATTAAATTTCGGTTTTTTACCTTTTATACGGCCGACCTCTATCTGCATAAAATCGAAGAATATCGTACGATCTTCTTTGGTTTTAAGGGAAACAAGATCGCCGGTTAACGAAGGATCCAGTTTTTGATGGATATGTTCAAGATTCGTGGTTTTACCGCTCATTCCCGGTCCGTAATAAACGATTTTTAAATTAATTTCCTGTAACGCCCAATTAATAAACATTTTTATCCTCTGTCTAAATTTTTTATTGTTCTATGGTAAAACTATTATTTAAATGTATCGTCCAAAGCATTGCCCAAAAGCGTGCTGAAGTCGGAATCAATCATTGATCCTTCATCGCTCTCTTCGCCGGACTCTTCAAGAGCTGCATTTAGGTCTTCAATCGCTTTTTTAGTATAGATTCGGATTAAACCGAGCGTAACGCTGACATCAAATACCACAACGAGAAAAAAGCTATCCCCCACATTAGAAAGATATACATTTCTCTTTTCCCCTTCATGGAAAAGCAGTTTAAACTTAGCTTCTTCGCCAACGAGCTTAGCCATCTCGGAAGTTGCCGCAAAATCACTGGCCGCGAGAGCCGATAAAACGGTAGTGTTCATACCTTCTGTGCTACCGCGCTGACTTATTAACTGGCCGCTCATATCGGCAAATAATATGGCTGAAGCCTTTGTTTTGGTTGCCAATTCCGATAATACTTTTGTAATTACGTCATACTGTTTACCGGTTAAGATTACTTGCCGGCTACCATCCTTCAATTTCTTTGTTTGTACCATTATATATTCCTCACTTTAATTATATACGTAAGGTTTGATGTTTTTTTAACCTGTCTAACGCTAATTTAACGCTTTCACGCAGTCTTTCCAAAGCATCCCCAAGCTGAGCAATCTCATCATTGGTATTTACCTTAACTTTTTCTTCCAATTCTCCCTGACTGATTTTATCCGCACGCTCCGTTAAATACAAAATGGGTTTAATGATTTTATTGGCCAAAATAAGCACAATAATAATACCCGCAATCGTTACGCCCAAAATGGTCAAAATCAAAATGATATTTGTTTGAAACACCGTAGCGTCAATATAGCTTTTTCTCATACCGACCCGAATCGTTCCCAGCATCCCGTCTTCAACCGGATAAGCAATGTCAAATATTCCGATATTGCCGTTACCAATGTCAATCCTTTGGACAACCTCTTTATTGCTTTTATCCAACACGCTTAGTTCGGCAGGCACCTGTCCGTTATATGTGTCCGCTAATATAGCACCTTCACTGTTTAGAATCAAAACATATTCAATCGATTCGAATTTTTTTACACCCGTGGCCATCTCTTTTAAGGCAGCTTTATCTTCTTCAAGCAAACCTTCGGCGGAATATTGCGCTAAATTTGCGGCAATTGCCCGTCCTTTTTCAATCAATTCTTTCTGCAATCCCTTTGAAACCACATTATTGACAATAATAACCAGCAAAACGCCTATAACAAGATTGGAAATAATCAGAATGCCGCTTATTTTCCATTTTAAACTTAGAAATTTCAAGAAATACCTCTCATGTGATTTAACATATTTTGCTGAAACTTTACTTTTTTTGTTTCATCGCTAATTTCATCCGATAACACTTCGATTAACTCCGGAATCATTTCTTTTTTCAGCCTATCCATTTTTATTTCATGTTCTACGATTACATCGCTAATAATAAAAGGCGCAACGGGCCCCACGACATCAATGAACTCTTTTTTCAAAACTTCGAAGAAACTTTGCGGAACATATTGCTCTTCGACTGTCTTACTTCCGCTTAATTCTATAAGATTCTTTTCAAGCAAACCTTTAAACAAAACAAAGGATTCCACTGTGTTTAAAGCAAGAGCAGCGGCCACATCCGCAACGGTCTTTTCTCCGTCAACCTGCGTAATAATTGCCCATTCGGCCGATTTTAAACTTACTTCCGTCGGCGATTTATCTCTTGCCAAAACATAAATTTGGTTGTTGTTTATATGTGCTTGAGAACGGCTGTCAGACAATATTTATTTCCACTCTTTTTTAATTATTGGTTAAATTTATGATATTTATCGAATTATTTCAATTTTGAAATCATTTTTTTTTCAATTTCTTCAAATTCGCCTCTTTTTAAGGTAAAGGCTTTATCGGCAATTTCGCCGCTCAACAACTTATTAAATTTCTTATCTTCCAGCAAATTAGCAATAGTAATATTTAATGTTATACGAAGCAACGACAGTACCTTTGACGATTTACATAGAGTAATCAGAGTGAAATCGGCTGAATTTTTGCATATAATATAGTAGTTATCCCAATAGAGTTCCAGCTCGTTTACATTTTTCTCCTTCAGATGAAAACTACCGATTATGCGTAAAATATGTACGCCAAGTTCATACAACTGCGCATCGTTAAAAGGCAACGCCGTATCGGCGATCAGATTCCCTCTATTCGATATAATAAATGCACCGTCAACGCCTTCTATATTAATAATTTCATCCAACCACTTATTGCCCATATCGTTTCATATCCCGTTAATCACAACTGTTTATCTAAATCAACAATTCTTTTAATTTGCCCGTGTACTGATTATTCAATGCGGAAAGCATATCTTTCATCGCAAGCTTTCCCTTAATCGTTTTATCAAACTTAGGTTGCAGCTTTACTAAAAAGTCTCTGATAATACGATAAAACTGCTTGGAATTTATCTGTTCAAGGCCGATAATACCATCGGATAATATTTTCAAGTTTTTGGCTTTATTTTTTTTACAGCTTTCTTCCCACGCCGTATTAAAAATATTTTCAATTTCTTTTTTATTAATTACCGAAGTTAGGACATCCTTTAAAAAATTATTAACGGAAATGATTGTTTCCGATTTTTTTAACAGATCAAAGAACTCGGTATATTGACTGCTGTGCCGATAAGATTGTATAGCGTCGCATCCCAGCAGCTGGGAGGATGTTTTAATGGTTCCCGCAAGTTTTATAATATTCTCATAAAGTTTCAATTCATTGGTTTCATAGACGGTTTTACCGGCTTTGCTTTTTAAAGCGCTGCCAACAATTTGTCCGTTATTTAACAAAACGGTAGCCCATGCCTCCTCTTTTCCATAAACGATATTGATGCAGCCGAAATCTATCTCTTTCGATATATTCTTTATGAAATTTGTCAGCTCCTCGCTTTTTTTACTCTCAAACTCCTTTAGCACTTTTGTTTGATACCTTGCAAATTGAAAAGGAACAAATTCCGAATCAATCTGAAATGTGCTGATGGTGCCATCTTTCTCTTTAAACTTATGATAAATCCCCGATAAAGCGTCTATACCGGATTTAACATCGTTTTTTTCCACCTGAAAAGCTTGTATAATATTACCCGTATCGAATATGATACATCCCTCGTACTCCCAGAATTCAAGCATTAAATAACCTGAGAATCGAGATTCTTTTAAATCTTCTATTAACGGCCACGTTTGAGTATAATGGGTCGCCAATAGCTTGTGATGGGTTTTCCCCGGAGCCAATAACGTTTCTGTTTTCATCAACTAATCGCTTTTTTTAACATATCCAAGACTAAATCGAGCTTAACTTTTATATCCAACTTAACAACCAAAAAAAAGTCATCTTTGTAAGGAATCAGAACATATCTGAAATTTCCGACGGCAATGCTGATAAATTTCGGATTACCGAAAGATAATTGATCTCCCGCCATATTAGCCTCGAATAAATTCAAAGCGTAAATGGCTCCGTTATCTTGCTGTTCTTTATCGCTTGAAGCGACACGATCACCTTGTAAATTAAACAGTTCGGCCGAACTTACGCCGCGTACGGTAAATATCTTTTCCAACAGAAAGCGAAATTTTTGCTCGTCGCTTTCTACGGACGCGTCGATTTTATGCAATCCTTCCAATAATAAATTATTCCAACTTGTGTTTATGGATTTAATCGGCGCCCGAATACCACTTTCCACCTTAAATTTGCCCTCTTCAAGCGTTAATAAACGGAAAATGGCTTTTTCTCCCATTTCCGGATCAAATTCCGCATGAACAACCTGACCGTCGTCAAAATAGATAAACCCGTATTTATTACCATACTCGATGGTCATCTTAGCGGTATTTCTTTCCATACAGTTTAATTGTATTAAACTGGGAAGCCTTAAATCTTTTAAATCTCCAACTAAAGCCATATTAGCCCAATATTTCCATTACGATTTTTTTAAATTCTTTAATTTCAAACGGTTTTTCAATATAAAACTTAGCGCCAAATTCCATAGCCTCGTCACGGTATTCATCGGTTCCGTAGGCTGTCATAACGACTACTTTTGTTGCAGGATATTCATCCTTAACCGTTTTCAGGATATCAAACCCGCTGATACCGGGCATAAAAATATCCGTTACAATCAAATCAAAGGGTTTTTCTTTTATTTTATCCAGCGCCTCTTCGCCGGAGTTAGCCGTAAGCACTTCATAATCGTCGTCGGATAAAATAAAACTTTGATATAAACTGAACGTTAAGGTCTCTTCGTCATCGATTATTAATAAGCGTTTTGCCATGATTGATCCTAAGCTTTGGTTTCTACAACAGGTAAATAAACAATAAATTTGCTGCCCTCGCCAATTTTTGAATGCAGCACTATTTTCCCCCCGTTTTCCTCAAGCAGCCTTGAAGAGATCGAAAGACCGAGCCCTACGCCGTCGCTTTTTGTAGTATAAAAAGGATTGAATACTTTTTCAAGTTTATCTTGCGGTATTCCCGCTCCATTATCACAAATTCGAACAAAAACAGCTTTTTCACTCTTCTGATACTGAGAAAGATTCACTTTATCTTCGACCCCTATCTCAATCACCAGCTCTCCGCCGTTTTTCATCGCTTCCATGGCATTCAAAAAAAGATTCAATATTACCTGTTCAATCTGGCTTTCATCGACATATACCTGAGGAGTATTATCGGCAAATTTTGTTTTAAATTTAATATTATTTTTTTTTAATCGGTTTGCCATCAAAAGATAGACGCCGTCAACGATCATTTCGATGTTATAGAAGTCCTGTTTCGGCTTGCTCGGTTTGGCAAAATGGAAAAAACGTTTAAGCAGTTCGTTGCTGCGGTCAATCTCCTTTACGATTCGCGAAACTAACTGACTTCTAAAATCGCCCGGACTGAAACTCTCTTCCAATACCTGAGCGGACGTTTTTATTCCAGCCAGCGGGTTGCGAATTTCATGGGCAATGCCGGCCGAAAGCTCGCCCAGCGTTGCGAGGCGATCCATACGTTCAATTTGCTGCCTTAAGCTGGTTATATAATCAATATTGCGAAAAATAAAGATCAAACCGTAATTTTCATCGCTGCCCGGGATTCTTAATGGCGTAATACTGAATCCAACGGTGATAATTTGTTTGTCTTTAGTCAGCAGATGCGTCTCGCGGCTTTCATACTCCACGCCATGTCTTAGGGCGTCTTCGATAATTTTATTACCCTCCTGAGGATTGACGAAAAGAACGCCGATCTCCTTTTCCTGAATGCTTTGATAATCATACCCCAACGATTCAAGCGCCGCACGATTCATAAAGGTAATACGCCCTTTCATATCCGTCGTTAAAATGCCACTGGATATATTTTGTATGATACCGCGATGAAACTCATAAACTTTTTCTAATTGCTTATAACGTTCAATTAACGTGTTATACTTGTCAACGATCTCTTTAAACTTAGAATCGGCGGAAATGGATTTCAACCTGTTCTGTTTCTCAATCGTAGAAAGTATCTGATTCACCCGGGCGGCATTTTGTTTCTTTTGCTCTAAATGTCGGCTCATTTTTACACTATTTTGTACAGGATTTACATAATTTGGTTATAGAACATATTACATATTTAGACTATTTTATGCAAATATTTGTATTATAAGAGGTTAATTAAAAAATCGGATCAACATCCACCGAAAGATGCACGTTGGAATTTGCCGAAAAAAGCTGCGGTTTTATAAAATTTCTTAATATTTCTTTGGTGTATTTCCCGTTGGGATCGCTGCCGGGATTTAATTTTATGGTCAGTTGCCAGCGATGCAGATTTTTCATTTTCGGAATAACGGCCGGAGCCGGTCCGATCACTTTGCAATATTGTTTTGCTCTTTTATTAATACCAACGGCCAATTGCCGCGCTGTGTTAATGGCACCGCTCATTTCCGCTGCCGAAACCATTATTTCGATTACGCGACTGAAAGGCGGATAATTAAAATCCCGTCGAAATTTCATTTCATCCATATAGAAGCCGATATAATCTTGCTCCTTGGCAAACTGAACGGCATAATGCGAATATTGATAGGATTGAAAAACAACCTCGCCATGCAAATTGCCACGGCCGGAGCGTCCCGACACCTGCGTAAGCAGTTGAAAAGTGCGTTCCGCCGCGCGGTAATCGGGAATAGCCAGCCCCACATCCGTTGAGATAACACCCACCAGCGTCACATTGGCAAAATCGAGCCCTTTGGCGATCATTTGCGTGCCCAGCAAAATATCCGCCTCTTTACGCCCAAAAGCCGATAACAGCTTATGATGCATATTTTTACCCTGCGTGGTATCCTGATCCATACGGATGATTTTCGCATCCGGGAATATGGCCATCAGCTCGCTCTGAATTTTCTGCGTTCCGTCGCCTTTATAACTTAAATTTTTACTGTCACATTGAGGACAATAATGGAATGCCGGCTGGATATGCCCGCAAAGATGACATTGTAGTTTATTATTATAAGAATGATAGGTGAGGGTAATTTCACAATTGGGACAGACGGGAATAAACCCGCAATCTTTACATTGGATAAAAGAGGAATACCCGCGGCGGTTTTGCAATAGAATCACCTGTTCTTTTTTCTTTAGACGATCTTTTATTTTATTTACGAGCAGTTCGGAAAACAAGCTGCGCCTATCGTTAACTTTAAAACGATTATATTTCATATCTACAATATGAACATCGGGCATTTTGATATTTTCGACGCGGTTTCTAATTTCCAGCAATCCGTATTTCCCGCGACGAGCGTTATAATACGACTCAAGACTGGGCGTGGCCGAACCAAGCAATACGAGAGCTTCATTTTTCTTCGCCCAATAAACGGCTACATCGCGGGCATGATATTTAAGTTGGCTTTCTTTTTGTTTATACGTAGCTTCATGCTCTTCATCAACAACAATCAAACCGATATTTTTTAAGGGCATAAAAAGGGCAGATCGGGGTCCGACCACAATTTTTACATCCTGACGATAGCAAGCTCTCCAAGCGTCAAAGCGTTCGCCGTCGGACATTTTACTGTGGAACACCACTACTTTATCGGAAAAAACAGATTGGAAACGCATCACGGTTTGCGGCGTTAAAGAGATTTCCGGAATTAAGATTATTCCCGTTTTGCCAAGTTTTATCACTTCTTTAAGCGCTTCGATATATACCTGCGTTTTACCGCTCCCCGTTACGCCATGCAGTAAACGCGCGGCAAATTTTTCTTCCTTTACATCCTGTAATAATTTCGCGACAACCGTTTTTTGTTCATCCGTTAGAACAATATCTTTTTTGACTTCATTATTTTCATACTGCGGTTTACGCTCCACACGTTTCTCTTCAATTTTGCAAATATCATAATCGACCAATTTATGCAATGTTTTTGAAGCCATTGAAGTTAATTTACGAAAATCGGCCAAAGCGATGGATTTTCCGCAATTCCTTATAAATACTTCATCTATTTCGGGACGACGTTTTAAATATTTCCGAAAATCGACGGAATTATCCCGACGTATTTCATAATCGGGCGGGATAGTTACAAATTTCCGCCTTAACTCGTGCACACGAGCGTCTTTTTTCATTTTTTCACGCCAAATAAACCCTTTTTCTTCCAAAACGTTTAGAAAATAATAAAACGTGCCGTATCCGAATTTCTTCCTGTAATATTCTTTTGTCTTTCCGGGATTAATAGCGATAATTTGATACAGTTCCCCTTGGCGTTCACTTAATTCCTCTTCATTATCATCATCGATTAAATGTATTAATTCCGTTTCTATCTTATCGATACCGCGAGGCAAGGCTAATTGTACCGACTGCCCCCAGCTTGCAAAATAGTATTCGGAAATCCACTGTGTAAGGTTTAGCATTTTTTGCGAAATAAGCGGTTTATCGTCTAAAACATCCAAGAGGTTTTTAAGATTGGTAACCTTAGGCTTATCCGTTATTTTGACTACCACTCCGCTCATGGTACGTTTTCCGAACGGCGCCAGTACGCGCATGCCGGGCTCAACCGTTTTTATTTCCATGGGAATTTTATACGTATAAGCATGGGGAACAGGAATATTAAAAACAACTTCTGCAAAGGGCATCTTTTTTCCCCTGATTAATTCATACTGGCGAAATATACAAAGAATGAGGACAGATATCACTTTTTTATTGTGCGCTAATTTCAAAAAACAACATAAATATATCGTTAAATTTTTATTCCTTCGTAGTATGAGCGGAAGAATGGAAATGCTACTGGGAACATAATGTTACAAATTGAATAATGAAGACCATAGCGGTCGTAATGAATAGGTCATTCTCCGATAAATGGGAGAATCTGAATTCAGCAAATGGAAAGATTTTAGCTTCCCGTCCCGTCCATACAGGACGAGAATGACAGATTGGGGTGTGATTGCGGAATGACGGGCTTGGGAAAATAAAATTCAACGTTTGTCATTCATTCAAAAGAAGGAATCTAAAATTGTGCGCTTACAAAAAATATTCTAAAAATTGTATTGAAAATATCCGAAATACGTTGTTATTTGAAATTCCGATACTATAAAAAAAGCGGGACAAGCCCGCTTTTTAATTACTCTTTAACAACCCAAACTTTAACCGTTCCCTCAACGTCCGTATGGAGTTTAACCGGTACGGAATAGATACCGAGAGATTTAATAGGTTCGTCAAGTACAATTTTCCGTTTATCAATCGCCAAACCCTGTTCGTTCAAATTATCGGCAATATTCTGTGAAGTAACGGAACCGAACAACTTATCCTCTTCTCCAACCTGCACGGTAATCGTACAGGAAACCGTTTCCAATTTTTTAGCAAGTTCTTCAGCCGCTTTTTTATCGCGCGACTGACGCCATGTTTGCTGTTGTATTTCATTTTCATACAATCTGCGATTCGCCTTGGTATTGCGATAAGCAATTCCCGCCGGAATTAGGTAATTTCTGGCAAATCCGTCTTTAACTTTAACCGTTTCACCGGCTTTGCCGAGCTGTTTATAATCTTCGCGTAATATGATCTCCATAATATTCACCTTTATGTTTAAAAATTATCTGGTAAAATCAGTTACAAATGGAATTATAGCAATTTGCCGCGCGCGTTTAACGGCTCGCGCTAACTGCCGCTGATGTTTCGCGCATGTTCCGGATGTATGCCGCGGAATGATTTTACCCTGTTCCGTTAAAAAGCGAACTAACTGACGATCATCTTTAAAATCTATATATTCAATATCTTTTTCGCAAAATTGACAAACACGTTTTCTTCTTACTTTTAACATTTTTATATCCTTTCGATAAAAGTCTTAATTATTCTTTACTTTTTTCTTCCGTTTCAACCGCGTCGTTTTCGGTTTTTTCCGCCGGCGGTTCTTCGGCTTTTTCAACAACGGCAGCGACCGGTTTTTCCACAGCCGGCTTTTCTTCTTTAACCGGCGAATCTTCCTTGGCCTTTTCCATCACTTTCAGCTTACTTTTATCGTAACGATATGTGAGATATCGCAGGACTTTGTCGTTAAAGTTATACTCGTTCTCCAATTCGCGTACCACATCGCCTTCGCCCTCGAACTCTATTGATCCGTAGAAGCCGTATTGCTTCTTTTGGATTTCATAAGCCAGGCGGCGTTTTCCCCAACGCTCTTCTTTCCGAATCTTGCAGCCGGAGCTTTTAAGAATTTCGGAAAAACGCTCGATTGCAGAATCGATCTCTTTGGTCTGCATCAGGCTGTCGAGGATAAAAATTGTTTCGTAAATAGCCATCTTTCCTCCTTTGGACTTTACGATCCCGTCATCTATTGACGGAATAGGATTTATTCAGTTAATTAATAATTTCAAATTTCAAAAAAAACAACAGATTCCGGAAAATTTTATTTATTTTTATATTATTCTCAATTTCGTAATTTCATAAAATAGCATAGTTCACATAGGCGCTATTTTAATTTCTCCGATTAATCGAAATATAACGGCGCTGGTCTTTTCTTCCTTCATCCCCGTAATCACACCCGCAGGTCATCCCGATCCCGTATAGACGAGACGGGAATCTAAATCTTACCATTATCCGCATTTATATTGTCCCGTTAAAGCGGACAACGGGGGCTCCACGTCGCGCGCTATTATTATCATTAATTAATTTACAAACTATGCTCCAAATTATTTCCAAAAATTTATCGCCACGTCATTATTTAATCAACAGCGGGGCTAACACCAAGGAAACCACCGACATTAATTTGATCAAAATATTCAAAGACGGGCCGGCCGTATCCTTAAAAGGATCGCCTACCGTATCGCCGACAACCGCCGCTTTATGAGCATCGGAACCTTTGCCGCCGAGATTGCCACCTTCAATAAATTTTTTAGCGTTATCCCAAGCGCCGCCGGCATTGGCCATAAAAAGCGCCATCATAACGCCGGAAACCGTTACGCCCGCCAAAACACCGCCGAGCATCTCGGGGCCGCCGAGAAAACCGACTACAACCGGCGTCAAAACGGCAAGCAAACCGGGAACAATCATCTCCCTTATAGCCGCTCCCGTAGAAATATCCACACATTTGGCATATTCGGCTTTAACGCCTTCTTTTCCTTCAAGCAAACCGGGAATATCTTTAAATTGTCTGCGCACTTCTTCGATCATGGCAAAAGCAGCGCGACCCACTGCGCCCATGGCAAATGATGAGAATAAAAAGGGCATCATGGCGCCAAGAAATAAGCCAGCCATTACGGTGGGTTTGGTTACATCTATCGATTCAATACCAACGGTTGTTCTAAATGCGGCAAACAAAGCAAGAGCCGTTAAGGCCGCGGAGCCGATGGCAAAACCTTTGCCGATGGCCGCTGTTGTATTACCGACCGCGTCGAGTTTATCCGTTCTTTTACGCACTTCCGGCGGAAGCTCGGCCATTTCCGCCAAACCGCCGGCGTTATCGGCTATGGGGCCGTAAGCGTCAACGGCAAGCTGTATACCCGTAGTGGCCAACATTCCCAACGCCGCAATGGCAATGCCGTACAAACCGGCAAAATTATATGAAACCAAGATCGCCGCCGCAATAAAAATAACCGGCAAAGCGGTGGACATCATGCCCGTTCCCAATCCGGCGATGATATTGGTCGCCGCGCCTGTTTCCGATGCCTTGGCAATTTTCTGCGCCGGACTTTTGTTTTCCGCCGTATAATATTCCGTAAGCATACCAATGGCAATGCCCGACACTAAACCGGCAATGGTTGCCCAAAATATCCCGGCCGCAGAGTAGGTTGTGCCAAATAAAGTATAAGTAGCCGGCGCATAATTCATAACGATCGGATAGGTTAAAACGGCCATGATGGCGCCCGCTCCGAAAGTACCGATATTTAAAGCTGTCTGGGGATTGCCGCCCTCTTTTGTTTTTACAAAGAATGTCCCGATAATGGACACAATAATACCAACCGCGGCAATAATAATCGGCAAAAATACCAGCTCAACCGACGCGGCGGCCGCTCCAAGCACCATAGAGCCGATAATGGAACCCATATAAGACTCAAAAAGATCGGCGCCCATTCCCGCAACGTCTCCCACATTATCGCCGACGTTATCGGCGATGGTCGCCGGATTGCGCGGATCGTCTTCCGGAATGCCCGCTTCAACTTTTCCCACGAGATCGGCGCCCACGTCCGCCGCTTTGGTATAAATACCGCCGCCCACACGGGCAAACAGCGCAATAGACGAAGCGCCCATGGCAAACCCGTTAATAATCGGCAAAACCGTTCCTCTTAATGAAACGATATCGGTGCCCATTCCCATACCGGCCGTATAGATAAGCAATAACAATGAAACGCCAAGCAAACCGAGTCCGACAACGCTCATTCCCATAACCGAGCCGCCGGAAAACGCCACCTGCAAAGCCTCCGCCAACCCCTTACGGGCGGCGTTGGTTGTGCGCATATTAGCGTTGGTAGCCACGCGCATACCGAAATAACCGGCCAATCCGGAACAAATTGCGCCCGAAACAAATGAAAGCGCCACCAATTTTATATTGCCTTCATTGCCGATTACCAACAAGGCCGCTACGGCGACGACAAATATCGCCAAAACTTTATATTCACGCGAAAGAAAGGCCATGGCACCTTCACGAACAGCCTGACCGATTTCCTTCATTTTATCCGTACCCGCATCCTGCTTGTTTACCCATGAACTGCGCCATAATGCAAACAATAAGGCCAAAGCGCCGCTGCCGATGCCGACATACAAAACCATGCTTTCCATATTTTTACCCCATCCATTATATTAGTGAATTACTGGTTAAACGAACGATTATATTCATTCATCGCGCTGTCAATCCCTGACTTGAGCCAAAGCTTGACGCCGTTATATGCTTCCGGAATCACCTCTTCTAAAACCGACAACTCTTTTTTTGAAAATTTTGACAAAACGAAACTGACGGAATCCTTAAACTGATCCCCAATACCTATTCGCAAACGATCGAAATCCTGTGTGCCGAGATGAGCGATTATTGATTTAATTCCGTTATGCCCCCCCGCCGAGCCGCTGCGTCTGAATCTTAAGGTGCCGAGAGGCAAATGATAATCATCGTAAACAATTAAACAATCGGCTAAATCGATTTTATAATAATTAAGGAACTGCTTAACAGCCAGACCGCTGTTATTCATATACGTTGTGGGCTTTACCAGCGCCACCCGTTCGCCGGATATACGAAGGTCGCAATAATAGTAATCCCCTTTGCCTGGGCGAAAGGGGATTTTATAGTCTCCCGCTATGTAATCTAATAGAAGAAATCCAACGTTATGTCTGGTTAGATGGTATGATCTACCCGGATTACCAAGCCCGATAATTACCCGCAAATAACCATTCCCAATTTTTATTCTTCCGATTCATCCTTACGGGCTGTAATAACTTCCGGCTCGGCGCTTTCTTCTTCTGCTCCAAGCAATTCTTCTTCGCCTTCGGCCGTTTCTTCCTCAACTACAGCCTTAGGAGCAACAACATGACATACCGTTTCTTCTTCGCCGTCCAAAAATTCCACATCCTCAGCGGATAAATCGCTAATTCGGATAGAATCGCCGACATCTAGATCGCTTACGTCAACTTTAATGAAATCAGGAATGTCTTTCGGCAACACCGAAATATTTACTTCATGTTTTAAAATAGAGAAATTGCCGCCGAGCTTAACACCTTTAGGCTCGCCTTCAAAGTGGATAGGCACGGTCATTTCAACCTTATGCCCCTTCTGCAGGGTTAAAAAATCCACATGGATTATATTATCTTTAACAGGATGATATTGTACTTCGCGGATAATAGCATCCTGATCTTTACCGCCGATTTTAAGCGTAATAACCGAAACGTCTTTACGAATTAACATTTCCAGGTCATGAGAATCTATCGAAAGAGGCTGAGGATCAATATCTTCGCCGTATATAACCACCGGCACCTTGCCGGCTCTTCTCAAACGACGAACCGCCGCTTTCCCTTTTTCGTCTCTTTTTTCTGCAATTAGAACAGAATCCATTATTTTGATACTCCTAAACGATAATTATTAAAATTCTTAATATAAACAAGTGAAAAAATGCTGGGGTGGGAGGATTCGAACCCCCGAATCACGAGACCAAAACCCGGTGCCTTACCACTTGGCCACACCCCAGTATTTTTAAAAAGTTTCTGAATTTAATAATACATCCGTCCATTGTCAAGATTCTTTGAGATTTAAAAAAAAATTTGTCGTGCCGCGGGCTAAAAAAAGCGGATAATTAACCATTATATTGCTTTATATGCGAGCAGAAAAACAGCCGATAGACAGATTTCTCCTTCTCCTTCTCAGGCGGGATCGTCCAAAGGATAAATTGAAGAGTATTTTACTCGCTGCTTTGTTGCTTTGGGAGTGAAAGGAGTCCGCAATTACAGCTCAATCTCATAGAGCTTTCCCTCTTGCGGAATTAATATTTCCACATCGGGAAATTCCCGTACAATATTTTCTTTTAGCATTTCATAGGCCTGCGTTTCACCATGACATAAAATTAGTTTTCGCGGCCGCATCACCCCTACCAGACGCATCAGTTCGGCTGAGTCAGCATGAGCCGAAAAATTAAAGGATTCCAGCGCACAGCGTCCAAAATCGAGCGAATAATTTCCATGCGATTGAGCGAGCGCTTTTTCCCGGAGCGCATAACCCGGCGATTCGGGAGAAACATAGCCGACAAAAGCAATTCCGTTTTTTGGATCTTTAATAAAATCCTGCGCTAAATCATTGGAATAAGTCTGGGGCAGCATCATCCCTGACGTAGCCAGCACAATAGCAGGCCCTTTTATTTTTCTGTGTCTCATCAAATGCTTGGCTAACGGTCGTAATTTTATCTCAGGGTATTTACGGTCATATTTGTGCATAAGGCGATCGTAAATTTTGGTTATCTTGGTCCCCATACCGGTAATAAAAATCGATGTGGCTGGAATTTGCCCCCTACGGCGCATCATGGCAATATTCATTAACAGTTCCTGCGTGCGGCCGAGCGAAAAAACAGGCAGTAGGACAACTCCGCCGAACCTCAAACGCTGTTCGATAAATTCGGCAAGCCGTTTACTCTCTTTTTGATAGTCGTAAGATTGTTGATCGGCGCCATAGGTAGCTTCCATAATTAATAAATCGACGGTTGTTTTAGGAAAATCAGCGCCGCGCAGAATGGTTTGATCGGATAAACGGAAATTACCGCTGTAAAAAATTTTCTTGCCGCTTCGTTCCATCATAACGCCCGCCGAACCGAGAATGTGTCCCGCATCCCAAAAGCTAAAATTAAGCGGCAAAGGGGGCGTGCGATGAATTTTAAAATTCTTTTTATAGTCTTGCGCCTGAAAAAGATAAAATAACAATTCAAGGTCGTCAATGGTGTAGGCCGGTTTATCTTCCTCCGTAAACGCTCGTTTTTGCCGCAATATCAAGCTATGAACTAACATAATCTCCGAAAGAACTACGGTGGGATAGGTCATATATACGCGCATGGAAGGAAATTGTCGGATTATTTCCGGCAGAGCGCCCACATGATCCATGTGCGCATGAGTAATAAAAACAGCATGCGGCGAACGCGGTATACGCCTAATTTTGTCAATACTCTCGCTTGGAGACTGCGTATTCAGGCCGGCGTCAAAAATAACGCGTCCGCCGCCCGCGTCAAGATAGTGAATACTACCGTTAATACCATCGATACCGGAGACCGCCATATATTTTATTACGATTTTATCAGATTTTATTAGCAAAATTGCAGGCCTTTTTAAAATTCTCATTCACAATTTACGAATAAATGCGATTATAATAAAAACAAATTAAGAGAAATTATTTTGGTATAACGGTTTTAAACGCCTCCTTTTCCGCCTAAACGGGATCGTCGGAATGACAGCATTGAGAAATAATACCCCCTCTATCCGCACAGACGGACTCGTCACAATAACAAATTTGATCCGAATTCTTTTAATGATTAATATTCCACACGCTTAATTAATTGTATCGGGATTTCAATGTTTACGCTTATTCAATCTATCTTGCAAAACAGAAACAATAAATCTCCCTTTATAAAAAGGGTAAGGGGGTTGTGATAAATATCGGAATTAATGAATAATGAAAACCGGACAAC